>NZ_KB291295.1:0-38979 GCF_000318275.2 Capnocytophaga sp. oral taxon 332 str. F0381 | reverse complement strand
AAAATTCAGAATTCAAAATTCAAAATTCTCCTCCCAATTCAAAATTCAAAATTCATAATTAAACATTATTTCATATCTTTGCCCCATAATTTTAAAACATTACAAAATGTCGGCAATTAAAAAAGAAGTAAAACGCGTAACCACCAAGTCGGTGATTGAGATGAAAGCCAAAGGCGAAAAGATAGCTATGCTCACAGCCTACGACTATACTTTTGCTAAACTACTCGATAGTGCAGGTATCGAAATCCTCCTTGTTGGCGATTCTGCCAGCAATGTAATGGCAGGGCACGACACCACCCTTCCTATCACTTTAGATCAGATGATTTACCATGCAGCTTCAGTAGTACGTGGTGCCGAGCGCGCCCTTATTGTGGTCGATTTACCTTTCGGTACATATCAGTCAAATCCACAAGAAGCACTACGTTCAGCCGTGCGTATTATGAAAGAAACAGGAGCCCACGCCATTAAGCTCGAAGGAGGTAAAGAAGAAGCCGAAGGGATACAATGCATCATCAGTGCAGGTATTCCTGTAATGGGACACTTAGGGCTTACACCTCAGTCCATCCATCAATTCGGCTCTTTCGGCTTGCGTGCCAAAGAAGAAGCCGAAGCCAAAAAACTAAAAGAAGACGCACTCTTGTTAGAGCAATTAGGCTGTTTTGCCATTGTACTCGAAAAAATACCCGCTGCTTTAGCTGCCGAAGTAGCACAAAGCGTCCGAATCCCTATTATAGGTATCGGTGCAGGTAATGGCGTAGACGGTCAAGTGCTCGTAATGCAAGATGTATTAGGTATGAGCAACGAGTTTCACCCCAAGTTCTTGCGTAAATATGCCAATTTGCACGAAACCATTACCCAAGCGGTAACGCAATACGTTCAAGATGTAAAATCTTTAGATTTTCCTAACGAAAAAGAACAATATTAATAACAAATGTTCCGACATCAAGGTAAGAAACGAACCGCTAAACACAACCTACAAATAGCCGTAGTGCTCTCATTCGTAGCAGGAATGGTGAACGTTACAGGCTTCTTGTTTATGGGCAAACTTACCACCAACGTTACAGGGCATTTCGCCTATTTTGTTTATGATTTATCAGTAGCCGAGTTCTGGAAAGGCTTAATATACTTCCTGTATCTATTCGCCTTCCTGCTCGGCTCTTTTTCTTCAGGTTTGCTTATCGAAATTGCCAATTATTATCAAAAACACAACCGCTATTTAGCCCCCACCCTGTTAGAATGTGCCGCCCTGTTCACCGTATGGGCAGCCAATACCTTCTTTGTAGGACTACTTCCTTTAGATATTACAGCTTGCATACTCCTCTTTGCAATGGGGTTACAAAACTCATTTGTTACCAAAATTTCCAATTCAGTAGTCCGCACCACCCACCTCACAGGCTTGTTTACCGATTTAGGCATCGAGCTTTCCCAATTGCTCTACGTGAAGCGCAACCACTACGAAACCCAAAAACCACAATTAAAAAACAGCGTGCGCCTGCGCCTTTTCATCATCACCTTCTTCTTTCTCGGAGGTTTAGTCGCAGGCTATTGCTATGTAGAACAACATTTGCAAATCAACACCTTGCTTATAGCAATTGTTATACTCCTCGTAGGACTTTTCTACGATGCTTTCCGATTTTTTTATATCCGCAACAAACGACACTATGAAAATCACCACCCACGCCGAAAACATAAGCGTACTATACGAAGACAATCACCTCATAGCCATTAGCAAGCGCGTAGGCGACATTGTGCAAGGCGACAAAACAGGCGATACCCCACTGAGCGATATCCTCAAGGCTTACCTCAAAGATAAGTACAACAAGCCCAATGAAGCCTTTTTAGGAGTTGTACATCGTTTAGATCGTCCCACTACAGGCATAGTTCTATTTGCCAAAACCTCTAAGGCACTCGCTCGTCTCAACGCAATGTTCGCCAATAAAGAAGAAGTACAAAAAACCTATTGGGCATTAGTAGATGCGCCACCTCCTCAGGCAGAAGGCACACTCACACATTGGCTCGTACGTAATGAGAAGCAAAACAAGTCAGTAGCCCATAATAAAGAAGTGCAGCACAGCAAAAAAGCCGTACTGCACTATACCGTACTCAAAACACTCCAGCATTATTATTTGTTAGAAATCAAACTCGTTACAGGGCGTCATCACCAAATCAGAGCACAATTCGCCGCTGTAGGTTGTCATATCAAAGGCGACTTAAAGTACGGAGCCAAACGCTCCAATCCCGATGGCGGTATCAGCTTGCACGCCTATCAATTAGCCTTCGTCCATCCCGTCAAAAAAGAACTGATAACCCTCACCAATCCCCCCCATTGGAAAGAACTAACCTAAAATTGCCTGTGCGGTTCGCACCGCACTATCTGTACATCGCCTCAATCTCGCGGCTGTAATTTGCATAAATCACTTTGCGTTTCAGCTTCAAGGTTGGGGTAATTTCATCACGTTCAATAGTAAAAGCCGTAGGGAGCAATGTAAATTTCTTAATCTGCTCGTAGTCAGGCAAATCACTCTGGAATTTCTGCAATTGCTTGCTAATATATTCTATCACCTGACTCTGTTTTAGCAAGTCAGCCGTATTTTTATATTTAATATTTAGTTCCTTCATTACCTGCGATAGTGCCTCAAAATTAGGAACAATAAGAGCCGAAACAAAACGCTTCCCATCAGCAATCACAGCTATTTGTTCTATAAGCGTATATTTGCCCACCTTGCCCTCAATATGCTGCGGAGCAATATATTTCCCGTTAGAAGTCTTCATCAGTTCCTTGATGCGTTCCGTAATAAAAACATTGTTGTTACCGTCCAAATTACCCGCATCGCCTGTGCGAAGGTAGCCATCATTGGTAAATACTTTAGCAGTCTCTTCAGGATTTTTGTAATATCCCTTCATCACCATACCACCTTTCACCAATATTTCATTCTCCTCACCTATACGTATTTGTACGTTAGGCATCACTTCCCCTACCGACTGTAAGTCAAATTTATCATCACCCCAGCACGAAATCGTAGCTGTAGTTTCAGTCATTCCATAACCCAATTTCACATTTATCCCTATCGATTGGAAAAACCTACCAATGCTCGGCTCCAAATTAGCACCCCCACAAGGCATAAATTTTATTCTACCGCCCAAAGCCTCTTTTAGTTTACTATATACTAGTTTGTCAAACAAATTATACGTTTGTTGAAGCCAGAAAGACGGCTTCTCGTTAGCCTCCTTTAGGGCGATCATTCGTTTACCCGTTTTTACAGCAGCTTTAAAGAGAACACGCTTTACAAACGAAGAAGCATCAGCGCGATCGTGCACTGTAGCAAAAATCTTTTCGTAAAAACGCGGTACAGCACACATCAGCGTAGGGCGCACTTCAGCAAGAGCCTCACGCACCTTGTTAGTATCACTCAAATAATATACAGGTACACATTTGTATAAGCAGAAGCAAGTCCAAGCACGTTCAAATACGTGCGATAAAGGCAAAAAGCACAACGAACTATCACTGTCATCCACAGCCAAACGCTCACTATGCCCCACCATTTGGAACGCCAAATTTTCGTAGGTAAGCATCACCCCTTTAGGCTGTCCCGTAGTCCCCGAAGTATAAATAATAGTAAATAAGTCGTCTAAGTTTCTTTCAGCCAATCGTTTTTCCAGCACAGCATTTTGCTTATCAGTAGCCCCCAAAGCCAAAAAGTCAGCCCAATGCATAGAATATTTAGCTTCTTTCAAGGCTACTTTTTTATTGAAAACCACAATTTTTTGCAGCGAAGCACATCGTTCAGCCACCTCCAAAGCCTTGTTATACTGCAATTCATCACTCACAAAAAGAACTTTTATTTCAGCGTGATTCATCACGTAAAGAGCCTGTTCAGCTGTATTAGTCGTATAAATAGGCACCGAAATAGCACGTATTTGCAAGCAAGCAAGGTCAGTAAGTGTCCATTGCGGCATATTTTGCGATAAGATACCCACTGTATCCTGTGCCAAAATCCCCATACCCAATAATGCCCTCGATAAACGCGTAGTAATATCACCTACAGCCTCCCACGAAATCCCCTCCCATTGGTTAGAATCTTCGTTTTTAGCCATCAAAATTTCCCGCTTTGGATATTTTGCAATATTCTCTCGGAATAACGAAACGTAATGATAAGGTATTAAATCCATATAAGTAACTGATAGTTAGTTGTTTTACATTAGGCAAAAAAAACTGCCACTTATTCTTTGAGGGCAAAGATACAAAATAAACTTCAATTGCCAATATTTAACAATTAGTTTTTAGCCAATTGCCAATTTCACCCCCCAATTCCCCTCTGCTGGCGCAAGCTTGCAGCTTGTGCCCAATTCAAAATTCAAAATTCTTCCCCACCGAACCTTCAGCGAAGGATGAGCGAAGGTTGAGCGAAGGATAAAAGGCACAGCCAAGTATGTAACTTTACAACTCTGTTCCACAGTGGAACAACTATTTGCGCAACAAACAAAATCGCCGCAACTTTGCACCGTCAAACAAAGGATAAGTTTTGAAACCTTTGAAGGTAACAGATTTCAGATAAGCGCGCATCTAAAAACATTGCCACAAAGTCCAAAAAACAATTCCTACAAAATTAAAATAAAAATGGCACAAAGTTTTAACATTCTTACCCAAGACCTCCGTGGCGAGGTAGGTAAAACCATCGTATTCCGCCAACGTGGCGACAAAACATTCGTAGCACGCTATCCGCGTCCTCGAAACCCCCAACTCAAAGCTACCCAAAAACAACTCAAGCAGCGTAGCAAGTTCCAAGAAGCCGTGCTATATGCCAAAACAGTGATTGCCAATCCTACACAAAAAGCAATCTATCAGGCACACCACAAGGTAAAAAGAAAGCTAATGACAGCCTTCAATGTTGCTATCGCCGATTATCTAAATCCCCCAGTAGTACATCGTATAGATACCAGCAACTATCACGGCAACATAGGCGATAAGATCTACTTTATCATCTTAGACAATTTTTCAGTCCAAGCCGTAAAAGTAGCCCTACACCAAAGCGGAGGCACACTTATCGAGCAAGGCGAAGCCGTAAAAGAAGGAATGTTATATGTCTATACAGCTACAGCCGCCCAAAGCAGCATCACAGGTAGCACACTTACCGTTACAGTTACAGACTTGCCCAAGAATGTAACCGAAAAAAAGCAAACATTATAGCATACTAAAAGTACGCTTTCGCACCCACTTTGGCAAACTTTCAAAGTTTGCCAAAGTTTTTTGCATTTCCCACCGCTGGCGCAAGCTTGCAGCTTGTGCCTAATTCAAAATTCAGAATTCAAAATTCTGAATTAATTTTGTTAATTAAGAATTATTTTATACCTTTGCACCTCAGAAGCAAACAACGCTAATTCGCTGTATGCATTCCCTTATCAATGATTAATTGAACAATTATGGAATATTTAGATTTTGAACAGCCTATTAAGGAGTTAGAAGAACAAATGGTCAAATGTCAGTCTATTGGTGCTGAAAGTGAAGTAGATATGACTGATGCCTGCAAAAAGATAGAAAAAAAACTCAACCAAGTAAAAAAAGACATTTATAGCAATCTTACCGCTTGGCAACGCGTACAAATATCCCGACATATAGAACGCCCTTATACCCTCGATTATATCAAAGCACTCGCAGGAGATACATTCTTAGAACTACACGGAGACCGCACCGTAAAAGACGACAAAGCTATGATAGGAGGCTTTGGAAAAATAGACAATCAAACCTTCCTATTTGTAGGGCAGCAAAAAGGCTCTAATACCAAAATGCGACAATATCGCAACTTCGGTATGGCAAACCCCGAAGGCTACCGCAAAGCACTCCGCTTGATGAAACAAGCCGAAAAATTCAATATCCCTATTATTTGTTTTGTAGATACACCAGGGGCATTCCCAGGAGTAGAAGCTGAAGAACGCGGACAAGGTGAAGCCATCGCCCGCAATATCTTAGAAATGTCCCGACTAAAAGTGCCTGTCTTAGTATTTATCATAGGCGAAGGAGCCTCAGGAGGAGCTTTAGGTATAGGGGTTGGCGACAGAGTATATATGCTTGAGAACACTTGGTATTCAGTTATTTCACCCGAATCTTGCTCTTCTATTTTATGGCGAAGCTGGGAGTACAAAAAAGAAGCTGCCGAGGCACTAAAACTCACCGCCCCCGATATGAAAAAACTAAAACTCGTTGATGAAATCGTAAAAGAACCCCTTGGAGGAGCGCATCACGACCGCGAGTTTATGTACACCACCATACGCAAAATCATATTATCAACTTATAAAGAACTTAAAAAACTATCCCCCGAAAAACTTGTAGAAAAACGAATGGACAAATACCTCTCTATGGGAGTGTATAAAGAGTAGCTTATTAGATAAGTAATTTATGAAATCAAATATCAAAGTAGTTACAGAGAATTTTCGGGCTATTGGTCACGCAGCTATACAAATCAATGGGATTACGGTAGTTGCGGGAGAGAATAGCTCGGGGAAGAGTACAATTTCTAAATTGCTGTACGAGCTTTTTAATACAGTTTCTAATTACGAGATATTGGTGAAAGAAGAATTGATGCGAGAATTTAGCAAATTGTTTCAATTCTTTGAAATAGTTTATACCGATTCAAAAGGCATTTTAAATAGAAAAGAATATTCTAAGATAGTCGATTTAAGTTATGAATATAATTATAAAAATAAGTCTTTTGAAGAAATAAATGATTTGTTATCTCTATTTTTATCTGAGATATATAGTAAGATTGATGTAACAAAATCAAGCAGATATAACTATATTGTTAGTAATATATTAGGTGATGAAATAGATAATACTTTAGAGAATATTACCTCCTTTATCAATCAGAAAATAAAAAAAGCTATTGATAAAGTTCATTCACGACCAATTTCCTTATTTACAGAAAAGTTATTGAATGTTTTCAGAGATGAGAATCTTCCTAAAAGTTTTGAAGTTTTAGAGGAAAAAGAAGTTATAGTTTCATTAGAAAAACCAACTTTATCTATTCCTTTTTCTGTACAAAAAGCTATTTATATAGACTCTCCTATGTCACTCGGGGCTGGTAGTTCCTCTAATAAACATTGGAGTGACCTTGCAAAATTTATATTTTTTGAAGATAAAAATCGCTCTGATTTTCATAATAATGATATATATACATCAATATCAAAAAATATAAAAGGAGAAGCTGTTAAATTCACTTTGGGAACTTTAAGTACACTTACTTTCTTACGAGAAGATGGAAAAGAATTTAACCTTACAGAAGTTGCTACAGGCATCAAGGCTTTTTCTATTATTCAGTTGTTGCTCAAAAACGGACATATAGACAATCGTACATTGCTAATTATAGATGAGCCAGAATCACATCTTCACCCCCAATGGATTGTAGAATACGCTCGTATGATAGTGCTTTTGCACAAACATATAGGTGTGAAATTCTTTTTAGCGAGTCATAATCCTGATATGGTAAGTGCTATCCGTTATATAGCTGAAAAAGAAGGTGTGTTGGATAATGTGAATTACTATTTGGCTGAAAAAGCAGAAGGAGAAGCATATCTGTATAATTATATACCTTTAGGAAGTGATATTTCTCCTATATTTAAATCGTTTAATATAGCTATAGAGCGAATTAGTCAGTATAGTATTGATAGTGATAATGAAGATGATGACCTATAATAAAACAGCAACGTTAAATCATCCTATAGCAAAAAGTTATCCTTCTTGTTTGAAGGATTTGGATATGATTATCCTAACTAATGACAACCAATTAAAAACAAAAACAAACTATTTTCTAGAAGTAATAACTATTGATTTAGATGCAGTACAAGAAGAAATAGCTATAAGAGATAAAAAAGATAAGGATAGTTCAACAGATACTTTTTTTATAGCTATAGATACAAAGAAAAAAAGTAAATGTATTTTAGTAGAATTAAAACTAAATGTAGAAAATCCTTATAATTATTTCAATAAAAATAAAAATAGAGAAGATTTAAGAAAAAAGATTATAGATTCAATAACTTTATTAGGAAAAACAATCAGTATTCATCAAGAATACTTCTTTATTTTTAAATTGTATAATCCAAAAGGAAGTCCTGTTTTGGATATTGCTAAAAGAATACTATTCAATATTGCTCAACAAAATCACCAAAACTATATTGCTTTAAGTTTAGAAGAGCTTAAACAACGTTTCTTTAATTAATCATTAAGCATTAATCATTAAAAAAGATGTTATCAGAACAAGAAATCATTCGTAGAGAGAAACTAACCAAATTAAAAGAATTAGGGATAAATCCTTATCCAGCACCTCTATATCCTGTAAATACAACCTCCAATGATGTACTAAACCACTACGAAGAAGGCAAGGAAGTCATCGTTGCTGGGCGCCTTATGTCCCTACGCGTACAAGGAAAAGCCTCATTTGCTACTTTGCAAGATAGCGTAGGCAGCGTACAGCTTTACTTCAACCGCGATGAAATGTGCCCCGATGAGGACAAAACCCTCTACAACGAAGTCTTTAAAAAACTCCTCGATTTAGGCGACTTTATAGGCGTAGAAGGCTATATGTTTATTACCAAAATGGGCGAAAAAACTATAGCAGTTAAGAATTTTACTTTATTGTCAAAAGTGTTGCGCCCCTTGCCTATGCCCAAGGTAGATGCCGAAGGCAAAGTCCACGATGCCTTCACCGACCCCGAACAGCGTTATCGTATGCGCTATGTCGATTTAGTCGTAAACCCACAAGTAAAAGAAGTCTTTATCAAACGAACTAAACTCTTCAATGCAATGCGTCAGTTCTTCAATGATGCAGGCTACTTAGAGGTAGAAACCCCAGTGCTACAAGCCATACCAGGCGGAGCAAGCGCACGTCCATTTATCACCCATCACAATGCGTTGGACATCCCGCTTTATATGCGTATTGCCAACGAGTTATACCTAAAACGCCTTATTGTAGGTGGTTTTGAAGGCGTATATGAGTTCTCAAAAAACTTCCGCAACGAAGGTATGGACAGAACCCACAACCCCGAGTTTACCGCAATGGAAATCTATGTAGCTTACAAAGATTACCATTGGATGATGGATTTTACCGAGCGTTTGCTTGAGCATTGTGCCAAAGCCGTAAATGGAACCACCAAAGCTACCTTTGGAAAGCACCAAGTCGATTTCAAAGCACCTTACCCTCGCATAACAATGACAGAGGCTATAAAACAATTTACAGGCTTTGATATCACAGGTAAAACCGAAGACGAACTAAGAACTTTTGCTCAGTCTATCGGCATAGCTGTCGACCAAACTATGGGGAAAGGTAAGCTGATAGATGAAATATTTGGCGAAAAATGCGAAGGCAACTTCATTCAGCCCACTTTCATTACCGATTATCCCAAAGAAATGTCGCCACTTACCAAAGAACACCGCGACAACCCCGCCCTTACCGAGCGATTTGAACTAATGGTATGCGGTAAAGAAATTGCTAATGCCTATTCAGAGCTCAATGACCCTATAGACCAGCGCGAACGTTTTGAAGAACAGCTGCGCCTCTCAGAAAAAGGCGATGACGAAGCTATGTTCATCGACCAAGATTTCTTGCGAGCGTTAGAATATGGTATGCCACCCACTTCAGGGTTAGGAATCGGAATGGATAGGTTCATAATGTTCCTTACTAATAATGAGAGCATACAAGAAGTACTCTTCTTCCCACAAATGCGCCCCGAAAAGAAAGGCGTAGAACTATCAGATGATGAAAAAGTAGTGTTTGAACTGCTAAAAACATCAGGCAAACTGCTCCTTGACGCCCTTAAGGAACAAAGCGGATTTTCTAATAAAAAATGGGATAAAACAATTAAAGGACTTACCAGTAAGAAAGTAGCCAAAGTAATTAAAGAAGATGAAACACTCTTAGTAGAAATACTCAATTAGTACCCATTATTAATATAAAAAAGACTTTGCCCAAAGTGTAGCTCACTTTGGGCAAAGTCTTTTTTAGGCTATAACGATAGACTAACCCACAAAACGCTTGTAGTAACCAAAGAAAATAATATACCCATAGCACACCACTAATGTAAGGAAAGCCAACCGAAAACCAATAGCATCAGTCAGATAACCGTAAAACAAAGGAATAAGCCCAGCACCCACAATAGCAGTACATAGAATGCCAGAAGCCTGTGTCTTTAAACTCACCTCTTGGCTGCCCAAAGCAAAAATCGTAGGAAACATAATCGCATTAAAAACCCCTACACTCAGCAAACTGCACATAGAAAGCAATCCAGTGCTATTGATAGAAATCAAAATAGCCCAAATAGCCGCAAATGAAGCCACCATTAGCATATAAGAAGGAGTAAAAAACTTTGTAAGGTAAGCCCCCACTAGTCTCCCCACTAAGGCACCCCCCCAATAGAAAGTAACAAAAATAGCCACAATACCCTGCGGGTCTCCAATAGCAATATCGTTGATGTCAAAAAAACGCCCTATTCCCTCTACAAATCCAAGCAAAGAAGGACTTTCCAAAACCTCTTTAGCAATATTAATCTCTACAAAATAATTCACCGCAAAACTACCAATTACCACTTCAGCACCCACATACAAAAATATCCCCACAGCTGCCAATAGTAAAGTATCTTTTTTTAGTAAATTGATATAATCTTCCTTATCAAAATGTTTTATTTTATCAGTACAAGGAATTTTAATTACAGAAAAGAGCAAAGCTAAAAAAATAGTAACCAAAGCAATAAATAATGAAGGCATTTGGATAGACAAAGCCTCATTCTGAAAGTAAATAGCCCTATCAATATCATCTAAAAAATTCAGTTCCGAACTTGTTTTTACCTCTTCTTTCAATAAGTATACCGACATTAAGATAGGTGCTATAGTCGTTCCTAAAGCATTGAAAGCCTGCGAGAACGTAAGTCGGGTAGAGGAGGTGCTCTCACTTCCTAATATAGACACATATGGGTTCGCAGCCACCTGCAAAAAAGTAATTCCCGTACCCAGTACAAATACAGCCAACATAAAAATACGAAAAGAACGCTCCTCAGCAGCAGGGTGAAACAGCAAAGCACCCAAGGCAATCAGTACAAGTCCCAATATAATGCCCCTTTGGTAGCCCACTTTAGTAAGCACAAAGCTCGTAGGAATAGAGAATAACAAGTTAGGTAAAAAGAAAAAGAAAAGAATAAATGCCGAATGAAAGTAGTCAAGCTTAAACATATTGCGCAAATGAGGCAGCAGCAGCTGAACCATAACTGTCAGTCCACCGAAAAGAAAAAATAGCACTGCTATAAATATAAAAGCCTTTATGGAATGTTTCGTTTTAGTCATTAATAGATAATTACTGAAAATTTAAGTATGCAAAATTACATCAATAATTAAAAAATAGTTAAAATTTAACAGTTTATTTTGTTATATATGTAACATATAATGTTATGCTATTGTTTCTTAACAAGTTAAAAGTATAATACCCTACAATCCCCCATCACTTCATCATCACAAACCTTGAGCGAAGGTTGAGCGAAGGTTGAGCGAAGGATGAGCGAAGGAAAGTCGGCGAGCTGGCGCAGCCGAGTATGTGAAGCCCGTGCGGCTCGCACCGATATATTAAAATGAAGAATAAACAGCGTTATCATAACTACTAAAAGTCAGAAAATCAAAACAATATAAAATTCTTTGAAAAAAATTATAAAAAAAATAGTATTTTATTTTAAGATACAGAAAAATATACTACCTTTGCACCGTAAAAAGAAAACTATAAAAAGAAAAAATAAGCGTTAATAAGCTGAAAAAAACTAATTTAACTAACATTTTTTATTGGGCAGAAAAACTAAATTAACTAATTAATAAATATAATGAAGAACTGGTTTTTAAATTTGGCATTCCTATTATTCACAACAGTGATTTTTGCCCAAAGCGGAGTAATTACGGGTGAAGTAATTGACGGTGATTATAATGCACCACTAATGGGTGCAGGCGTGCAAGTGAAAGGTACTACTCGTGGAGTATCAACCGATATGGACGGTAAATACTCCTTAAAAGTAGATAACCCTACAGGTATTTTAGAGTTTACCTATCTGGGTTACGTTACCAAAGCCATACCTTACAAATTAGTAAATGGTAAGGCACACTTAAAAGTTACGCTTGCAAGTGACCAACAAAATTTAGGCGAAGTGGTGGTAACTGCCAAAAGCTCGGTGATAGATGTTGCACAAGAACGCAAAACACCTGTAGCAGTATCAACCATTCAGGCAGCCGAAATTGTTGAAAAATTAGGCACTCGTGAGCTGCCCGAAATCCTCAACCGCACTCCTTCTATCTACGCTACCAAAGGCGGTGGTGGCTTCGGAGATTCTAAGGTCAATATGCGCGGTTTCTCTTCTAAAAACGTAGCGGTTATGGTAAACGGTATGCCGGTCAATGATATGGAGGCTGGTACCGTTTATTTTAGTAATTGGACGGGCTTATCCGATGTTACTTCAGCTATGCAAGTACAACGCGGGCTTGGAGCTTCTAAATTGGCAATAGCCTCAGTAGGAGGTACGCTCAACTTTATATTGCGCGCTGCCGATATGCACCAAGGCGGTAATGTTGTACTAAACTATGGTAGCAACGGCGAGTATAAAGGTACCGTGTCTTACAACACAGGCAAAAGCCTCACAGGCTGGTCAGCTTCAGTATTGTTTAGCAAAAATGCAGGTCGCAAATACGTAGATGCTACACAGTTTGATGCTTACAGCTATTATTTTGCTTTAGGCTATGAACCTTCTAAAAAACATAGCTTCCAGCTGATGTTTACAGGCGCTACCCAATGGCACAACCAGCGTTATTATAGTCCGTCTATTGAAGATGCTCAAAAATACGGAGGTTCTGACGATAAACCTAACAGACGTTACAATAGCGACTGGGGCTATTTAAATGGCGAAATCTTCTCTTTGAAAAAAAATATATACCACAAGCCCGTAGCAATGCTCAATTGGGATTGGAATATCTCCGAAAGCACCTCTCTTAGTACTGTAGCCTACGCATCTTTTGGTCGTGGTATGGGAGTTTCAGGCGATGGTGAAGCCTATAATGGAGGATTCCAAAGAAAAGTACAAAACGGAGTAACTTATTACAATCCTAAAAAAACTACCTTTAGTGGGCTCCGTACCCCCGATGGTTTAATAGATGTAGAAGCTGCTATTCGTTATAACAAAGGCGAAAACGTACAAGGTCTTCAGCGTATAACTACCCCAGGTATTACAGGAAATAGCATACAACTAACAGACCCATTAGGCAATAAACATTATATTACAGAAGGGTTTACCAATATAGCTTCAGTAAACTCACACGATTGGTACGGATTCCTTACCAATTTAAAACACCAAATAGACGATCACTTTACTTTGAATTTAGGAGTTGATGGGCGTTATTATCACGGCTATCACCACCGCGTAGTAACCGACCTATTGGGTGCTTCTGGCTTCGCTACTATCAGCAATAAAAACCTCACAGTGCCTAATGTGATAAGAACCACAGTTTCCGATAAAATATCTTTTAATCCGTTTGCGAGCATCACTCCTCTTGAAAACCAAACAGGCTGGAGCAACGATGGCGAAGTAAAATGGGCAGGCTTGTTCTCACAATTTGAATACTCCGATAATAAGTTCTCTGCATTCTTGCAAGGTTCTACTTCTATGCAAGGCTATCAAAGGGTAGATAATTTTATGAAACCAGGTACTAGGGCTATCCGCAGAGATCCTACTACGGTAATGAATACAAAAACAGGATTTAAAAACATCATAGGCTATAACATCAAAGGAGGAGTAAATTATAATATCAACGAGCATCACAACGTGTTTGCCAATGCAGGCTATTATTCTAAACAACCTTTCTTCAATGCCGTATACCCTAACAATAAAAACTTCCTAAACCAAGAACTGACTAACGAAAAGATTTTGGGCTTAGAAGTAGGCTATGGTTTTAAATCAGAACGTTTTAATGCCAATCTAAACGTTTACCGCACCACTTGGAAAGACCGCTACGAAACAAAACGAAACAATATCATACTCCCTTCTGGTAGTAGTCTTACCGCTTATGCCAATATCTTTGGTATAGAAGAAGTCCACCAAGGAATAGAGTTAGAGGCAACAGCCAATATTACACAATATTTGAAACTGAATGCTGCTATTTCATTAGGTGATTGGTTCTATAATGGTAATGCTAAAAGCTATCTTATCAACAACGACAACCAGAATATAGATACACAAGGAAATGTACTTACAGGCGATGTAGTTCCCTCTACCACTTATTTAGATAAAGTGAAAGTAGGTGAAACCGCTCAAACAACTGCCGCTATAGGAGCTACTATCCTCCCTCCTGTAAAAGGCTTAAAAGTAGATATCGACTGGCGTTATGTAGATAACCTTTATGCCAACCTCAATGTTGCTGATTTCAACTCAAAAGCCAATGCCGATTTGGGTGCTTTGAAATTGCCAAGCTATAATTTGTTTGATTTAGGAGCTTCTTATAAATTGTCATTAACCGATAAGCAACGCCTCACTTTCTCAGCACACGCTTATAACTTGTTAGATACTTACTACATAGAAGAATCTTATACAAGCAAGCACGCTACCAATGGCGTTAAAACTTACCAAGGTATCAGTGTGAAAAACAATGTATATTTTGGTCCGGGTCGTACCTTTAGCTTTGGCATACGTTATAACTTTTAATTAAATAATTATACGATAATAAGGATTTTGTTGGGAAACAGTAAAAAAGAGGCAAATGTTTTTTTGCCTCTTTTTTGCTATTTAAAGATAGTTTATTACCTTTGCAGTCTTATTAATTGTTTTATTTGCCTAAAATGTTGTTATTCCGAAAAAACTATAATTCTATATACGAAATATTCGAGACTTTTACCCATAGTACCGATTATGAAGATATCGATTTTATTTTCAATATCGTAGATTACTTTAGGCACAAAAGTTGTAATAAAAAAGCAGCTCTTAATATCAACGAACTTATCGCCGAGCTAAAGAGAGATGCCAATAGTATTGCTTTTTTCAAAGAAAAACTGTTAAACGTATTTTCCGATAAGAAAAAAGTACTACTGCTCACCGATGCAGGCTTGCTCAAGAGTGTGTCGTTTTTCAAAGAATTGCGTAGGCGCATTATCCGCCAGCTTATCCCCGACCAGCCCTCGCAGGATAACATTCAGTATGTGCTGAACCAAATATTTTATAAACCTTCAGATGCTAAATGGCTGGGGCGTATTCCTTTTGAAAATTGGCAAGAACTTTTTAGCCTATTAAGTTTTGATACTTTTTACAGCGAAATCCAGCCCACTGCCACCTCCAACCAAATATTGTTAGCCATAGTGATACTTTCGCAGCGTATGGGTGGTTTTGCCTTGCAAACAGATGTGCTGCGTATGGTGCCCGAATATACCAATCTGAATAGTCCTTTTATAGCCTTAGATGATGAGCTCAACAATTTAGCCCGTACTATGCGTGATGAAAAACGCTCCTATCTAAGCCTTTCACAACACGAATTAGATTACAAGCATCTGAACATATTAGTAGGACAATGCGAAGATTTTCTAAACAAAGCCGATGTCAATACCTCAAAATACGGGGTTACTTTTAGTGTAAATCAAACTTTATTGCTCATACGCCAGCAAGTAAAGCGCATCAAGCGCTTGTACAACTACCTTTTTATTGAAAAAGAAGAAGATAAAAAAGATAAAACCATAGCATTTTATTTAGATTTGGTGCGTACCAATTCTAAAAAGAACAACATCAGAAAGCTCATAAATGATAGTGTGTACAATATTACGTATGAAATAACCAATTATACGGGCAAAACAGGCGAACATTATATTACCTCCACCTCATCAGAGTATTTCAAAATGTTAAAAACAGCCCTATGGGGCGGAGTAATTGTTAGCTTTATGTGCTTAACAAAGTTATACCTCTCTATGAACCCCGATAAAAGTGATTTCGGGCGTGCTTTTGATTATAGCTTAAATTACGCCATAGGCTTCGTACTCATTTATTTAACAGGCTCTACACTGGCTACTAAGCAACCCGCTATGACGGCTTCCACTATAGCCAAGAGTTTAGAGAATATCAATCCGCAGGATAACAAGAACAAACAAAAAGTCTATTCAGAGTTTGCTGTATTGTTCTCCCGCTTGTTTCGCTCACAGTTTATTGCCTTTGTAGGCAATGTCTTTGGGGCTTTCCCCGTATCTATGTTGTTAGCATTTATAGTGAGTTACTTGGTGGGCTATAACTTTGCTACCCCAAAGAGTTTGCATCTTTTAGAAGATATGAATATATGGCACACACCCGTATTTATGCACGCTTGTATAGCAGGGGTATTTTTGTTTTTATCGGGAATTATAGCGGGCAATGTGGCAAGCGAGAATAACTTTAATAACTTTTATTACAGGCTTTCAGAACACCCATTTTTAAAAGGTATGTTTGGCAAAAAACGTATGCAACGAGTAGCAGCGTGGATGCAAAAAAAATGGCCAAGTGTAGTGTCAAATATTTGGTTTGGAGTCTTTATGGGAAGTGCTTGGACAGTGGGTGTATTCTTCAAATTGAATATTGATATACGGCACATTACCTTTGTGAGTGGTAACTTTGCCTATGGGCTGTTTGGGGCTAATTTTAATATTAGCTTAGAGAATGTTATATGGTGTATATTGGGGATAGGAATTGTAGGATTTGGTAATTTTATAGTGAGTTTTTCGCTATCATTGTGGATAGCATTGCGCTCACGCCAAGTACCTTTTTCAGAATTGCGCAACCTGTTGCACTCAGTAATACTGAAGTTTAAAGAACGCCCTGCTGCTTTCTTTTTTCCCGTTTAAAATAACTGATTATGATACAGAAAACGATACAGATATTAAACAAACGCGCTAAGTTTGAATATGAAATTCTTGATAAATACGAGGCTGGTATAGTGCTTGTAGGTACCGAAATAAAGTCTATTAGGCTTGGGAAAGCCTCTATTGCTGAGAGTTTTTGTGAGTTTAATGAGCGGGGAGAGCTCTTCGTTATCAATATGACTATTGAAACCTATGCTTTTGGTACTTATTACAACCACCGTCCTAAAAGTGAACGAAAACTCTTATTGCAAAAGAAAGAACTGCGCAAACTGAACAAAGAAGTAAAAAACAGCGGACTTACCATAGTGCCTTTGCGCCTATTTATCAATGATAAGGGGCTGGCAAAGGTGGAAATAGCCTTAGTACGTGGTAAAAAATTGTACGACAAACGCGAAACTATAAAAGACCGCGACAACAAACGCACTCTTGACCGATTGACAAAAAGATAAAACAAATAGATAATAAAAAACACTATAAAATATGTATATAGATTTTAAAAAACTTCCCGAAGATGCTCGTGTATGGATATACCAAAGCAATCGTAGCTTTACCCCCGAAGAACAAGCACAGCTCACCACGCAGCTAAAGGCTTATCTTGAAGAATGGACAGCTCACGGAAGTGAGTTATGGGCTTCATTTGAAATACGTTATAATAGGTTTATCGTTATAGGGGCAAACCAAAATGTACACGCGGTATCAGGCTGCTCGCTCGATGCATTGGTACGCTTTATCCAACAGTTAGAGCAGGCATATAACGTTACTTTGTTAGACCGTATGAATGTGAGCTACAGACAGGGCGAATACATAGCTTATAAGCCACTCATTGAGTTTAAAAAAATGGTGAAAGATAAAGCGGTTTCGGCACAAACAATCGTGTTTAACAACTTAGTAAATACCAAATGGGAATACGAAGAGCATTGGGAAGTGCCATTACAAGAAAGTTGGCATAATAGATTCCTATAAAATACTACTCTTTTAAAAGCTAAACAAATAAAAAATGAAAAAATTACTGATTACAACCATTGGGCTACTTTTAGCCAATATCATTACAGCCCAAACCGACTATTCTGGAAGAACACTATACCGTGCTGCTCGTGAAAAAAAAACTGCCTTGCAGCACACACACCTAAAAGTGAACTTTAATTTTTCAAACCAAACACTTAATGGCGAGGAATGGCTTACTGCTGCTCCTTACTTTTACCCTACCGATAGTTTGGTATTAGATGCCAAAGCAATGCTCATTCACAAAGTAGCCTTAGAAAAAAACAAAACTCAAACGCCCCTGAAATTTGCTTACAAAAACAATCTGCTAAAAATAAAACTTGACAAAACATACCAAAAAGACGAAAAATACACTGTCTATATACAGTACACTGCACAGCCCGAAAAGGTAACCGACTCTAATGGAGAACCAGCCCTCTCTTCTAAAGGGCTCTACTTTATCAATCCTAATAATGAGCCCGACAAACCTATGCAACAAGTATGGACACAAGGCGAAACTGAAGCTTCTTCTTGCTGGTTCCCTACTATTGACGATAATTCTCAAAAAACTACCCAAGAAATAGAAATTACCGTACCCAATAACTTTGTTACCCTTTCTAATGGAGTATTAAAAAAATCCAAAACTTCGGGTAACAATCGTACCGACCATTGGGTGATGGATAAACCTCACGCCCCTTACCTCTTCTTTATGGCAGCAGGTGAGTTTGCTATCGTGAAAGATACCCCTTGGAAAGGAAAAGTACCTATAGAATATTACGTAGAAAAAGAATACGAAAGCGTAGCCAAACAAATTTTTGGTAATACTGCCGAAATGCTCACTTTCTTTTCAGAGCGATTTGGTTATGAATTTCCTTGGCAACGCTATGCCCAAATAGTAGTACGCGACTTTGTAAGTGGGGCTATGGAAAATACTACTGCCGTAAGTCACGCCGAAACAGCTTACCAAACTGCTGAAGACCTCGCCGACCAAAACCACTGGGAGAGAATCATTGCTCACGAGCTTGCGCACCATTGGTTTGGCGACCTTGTAACTGCCGAAAGCTGGGCAAACCTCACTGTAAACGAATCTTTTGCTAACTACTCCGAATACCTTTGGTTAGAACATAAATACAATAAAGATGTAGCCGAAGAGCACCTCCTAAACGATACCCAACAGTACAAAGAACGCCCCAACGACTTTGCTAAGAACTTAGTGCGTTTTGATTATGATAGCCGTGAAGATATGTTTGACCTCGTTTCTTATAACAAAGGCGGTGCTATCCTCCATATGCTTAGGCGTTACCTTGGTGATGAAGCTTTCTTTGCAGGGATCACTCACTACCTCAAAAACAACCAATACAGCACAGGTGAAGCCCACCAGCTACGCTTATCATTAGAAAAAGTAAGCGGAAAAGACCTTAACTGGTTTTTCAACCAATGGTTTTTTGGCAACGGAAACCCGCAGGTGGAAGTATCAAAAGAATACGATGTGGCAACTAAAAAGCTAACACTCAAAATTACTCAAACTCAAAAAGAAGACCTATTGTTTCAATTCCCATTGGTAATAGATATTTACATTGACGGTAAAGTTCGTCACGAAAACGTATGGGTAAACGCTAAAAAAGAAAATACCTTTACTTTTTCGGTAGAAAAAACGCCACAATTAGTAAATATCAACCCCGATGGGCTTATCATAATGGAAGAAACATTCGCCAAAACCGATGACGAATACCGCTATCAGCTGCAACACGCCCCGCAGGTAAAAAGTAGATTGCAGGCGGTAGAAATGGTAAATGATAAGAAAATACTGCTTTTGGCACTACAAGATCCTTTCTTCAAAGTGCGTATCAAAGCCCTTAATAAACTTGAAGACCTTCCTTTAAGCACTTCAGAACAGCTTATTGTAGAGAAAATAGCAACTTCAGACCCTGAAAACCTTGCTAAATCAGCTGCTATGTGGGTGCTGAGCAAAACTAAAGATAAAAAATATAGTAATCTTTTCCAAAAATCACTATCAGCACACTCTTCAGCAGTAAAAAATGCCGCACTTAACGGACTTGCTCACACACAGCCTGCACTTGCTAAAGAGTTTTTAGAGAAAGCTAATCCTAAAAAACTCACAGCCGACCAGTTATCGGGATTGGCAGGGGTAATTGTAGATAACCAAATGCAACAGTATTTAGATACCTTGTTGCCTTATATAGTGTATTACCCTTTTGTGAAAGACCCCGAAATGGCTGCCAATTTCCAAAAAGCATACCGCTGGGCTATGCATTTTGACGATACCCCTATGACCGAAAAACTGTGCAAAGGACTAAAGGAAATTGTAGAAGATACCGAAAACCCTTTTGCACAACAGGTTCTTAAAAATGTTATAGATGAAGGTGTGAATATCAAAAAATCACTTTCGCCTACCAATTCTGTAGAAAAACAAATTATCCTCTTGCAAGACTTGAAAAAACTATTTAAACAATGATGATTAATAATTAATCATTGACAATTAAACATTATTTCGTATCTTTGCAAAAATAAAAAATTAATTATGAGTGCTATAGTAGCTATTGTAGGTCGCCCGAATGTTGGAAAATCAACACTTTTTAATCGATTAATAAAACGCCGTGAGGCGATAGTAGATGCCGTGAGTGGTGTTACACGTGACCGCCATTATGGCAAAACCGACTGGAATGGAGTAGCCTTCTCGGTGATTGATACTGGAGGGTACTTGCCTAATAGTGCCGATACTTTCCAAAAAGAAATTGATAAACAAGTAGCACTTGCAATTGATGAAGCCGATGTGATTATTTTTATGGTGAATGTAGAAGATGGGCTTACAGGTATGGACGAGCAAGTGGCTATGCTGCTGCGCCGTAGCCAAAAGCCCGTCTTGGTAGTGGTAAATAAAGTGGATAGTAATAATAGGCGCAACGAAATGCACGAGTTTTACGCTTTGGGCTTTGAGTACTTGTATGCACTATCAAGCATTAACGGTAGTGGTACGGGTGATCTTTTAGATGACTTGGTAGCTCTATTGCCCGAAAAAGAAGAACGTGAAGATAGTGTATTGCCTCGTTTTGCAGTAGTAGGTCGTCCCAATGCAGGAAAATCTTCATTCATCAATGCTCTTATTGGCGAAGACCGCTATATTGTTACCGATATTGCAGGAACTACACGTGACGCTATAGATACTAAATACAATCGTTTTGGTTTTGAATTTAATCTAGTAGATACGGCTGGTATCAGGCGCAAAGCGAAGGTGAAGGAAGACCTTGAGTTTTACTCGGTAATGCGTTCTATACGTGCTATTGAACACTCTGATGTATGTATCCTGATGATTGATGCTACACGTGGATTTGAAAGCCAAGATGCTAATATTTTTTGGTTGGCACAACGCAATCGTAAGGGAATTGTAATCTTGGTGAACAAATGGGATTTGATAGAAAAAGAAAATAATACAGCCAAAGAGTTTGAAGCCGTTATCCGCAAAGAAATAGAACCATTTACAGATGTGCCTATTTTGTTTGTTTCGGCACTGAACAAACAGCGTATTTACAAGGCGATAGAAACGGCAGTGGCAGTTTACAACAATCGCACAAGGCGTATCGCTACACGCCAGCTGAACGAGGTGATGCTTCCTATTATAGAGAACTATCCACCGCCAGCTACTAAAGGGAAATATATCAAAATAAAATTCTGTACACAATTACCTACACCTATGCCGCAGTTTGCCTTTTTTGCAAACCTGCCACAATATGTAAAAGACCCTTACAAGCGTTTTATAGAAAATAAACTGCGTGAGCATTTTGATTTTACAGGAGTGCCTATAGATGTTTATTTCAGGCAGAAATAAACAGAATAGAAAAAACAGCACTCATATTAAAATAAAAAAAGAATGAGAAGAGGCTTATTATATGGTAGTTTTATCATTGGGGTCTTGCTATATATTATAGCTTGTACCCCCAATGCTAATACGTACTACAACAGGCAGCTACAGCCTATAGTAACCAAATATAACGTGCTTTACAACGGCGAAGAAGCTTATGCTAAGGGGCTTACCGAACTGCGCAATAAATACCAAGACGACTTTGGCAAGATATTACCTGTAGAACCTATTGGAATGACAGGCAAAGTGCAGTTAGATGGGGTAGAAAATCCTAATTTTGAGCGTGCTGAAGAGAAGGCTATTAAAACAATTCAGCGGCACTCAATGGTATTTAACGGCATTCAACGCAATTATAAGATTGACGATGCTTATATGCTTTTGGGGCAGTCGCGTTATTACAATGAGCGTTTTTTTCCTGCTTTGGAGGCGTTTAATCATTTGCTTACCAATTATGGTTTCAGTGAGCGTATTCCTGAGGCTGCCGTGTGGGCACAAAAAACAAATTTGCGCTTAGGGAAAGACAAGGTAGCGATAGATAAACTTACTGAGTTGTTAAAAGAGAACCCCAAGATGCGCCGTAACGATAAGGCAGAAGCTTATGCCACACTGGGACAGGCATACATCAATCAGGAGCAATATAGAATTGCTGCCGATGCGCTTTACGATGCGGGAAAATACACGCGCAATAAGGCTTTGCGTGGTAGGTATTACTTTATTGCTGCACAATTGTACGAAAAGCAGCTGCAAAAAGATTCGGCTGCGGTGGCTTTTGAAAAAGTGATTAAACAAAATTGGAAAATACCGCGCCGCTTGTGGGTGGAAGCACAAGCAGGAAAGGCACGTAACAAGGTATTTACAGGGCAGGAAAAAGCTGATTTTTTAGCATACCTTACTAAATTGGAAAATCGCTATGAGCATAAAAACTTGTTGGATGTGCTTTTCTATACTCACGCCGAGATGCTAAAAGACAATGATATAAAAACGGCTATCAACTACTATCGCGAGTCCTTGCTCAACAATAAAGATAATGATCCTCTGAAGGCAAAGGCACATATGCGCTTATCGGAGTTGTTTTTTGCTCAAAAAAATTACGTGGGGGCTTATCAACACTTGGATAGTACGCTTATCTATATACCTGAAAACACTTTTGAACACTTGTATACAAGGCGCAAAAAGGATAATTTGGCTAAAATAACCGAATTGGAGTTTGTAGTAAAAAAGAATGACAGCATACTAAATGTACTGCAAATGCCTGAAGACCAGCGCCGTGCTTTTTATCAAAAACATATAGATTCGTTGCAGCAGGTAGCTGAACTAAAAGCTAAAAAACAAGAGAAAAAACGCAATACTAATGGAGGAACAGGCTTGGAAGTAGCTGGTAATGAAGATAAAAGTGGTAAGTTTTACTTTTACAATCCTATAACAGTGGCTTATGGTAAGCAACAATTTCAGCAGTATTGGGGCGATAGAAAATTGGAAGACAATTGGCGCTGGCAATCATTAAGCCATAGTGCTGTGCCTAAGCTGCAAGAAGATCAAAAGCAAGAGGAAAAACCTACTGTAGTGGCTGATACGCCAGATAGCTATCTTGCTAAACTGCCTAAAACAGAAGCCGAAATTACAGCACTTACTATTCAAAGAAATGAGGCGTTGTACCAATTGGGATTATTATATCGTGCAAAATTCAACGAGAACGAATTGGCAATACAACGTTTGGAACGGGTATTGGCTCTAAAACCTGCACCTGATATAGAGGTGGTGAGCCTTTATGAGCTTTATAAAAATTACGTAGATACACAAAACCCCAAAGCTGCAGCTATTAAAGCACAATTATTGGCTAATTACGAGGGGACAGATTATGCGAGATTGTTACAAGGAGGAGAAACTTCACAACAGGAACGCAATAAAATGGCGCAACAATTTGCCGATACGCTCACGGCACAATACAAGCGTGGCGAGATAGAAGAAGTAGCACAACAATTGCAAACCGAAGCTATGCGTTACCACGAGACAGCTGCAGCACCAGCCATAGCTTTGTTGCAAGCACAAACAATAGGCAGGCTGGAGGGAGTAGCGCACTACAGAGAGGAGTTACAACAAATAGTAACCAACTATCCTGCTACTGCTGAAAGTGAGGAAGCACAGCAGTTGTTGGAAGAACTGAAAGAGGTGGATAACGAGCCATTTGTAGATGATGAAAAAGCTACAAAATGGAAAGTAGTCATTATGGGTACTACTTCGGCAACACGTGAAGAGGTAAAGAAAGAGATATTAGAAAAAATAAATACGATTTCGGAAGTGCTAACACTTTCAACCGATGTGTATAAAGCAGGAGAAATGTGGTTGGTAATACATCATCTGCGCGATGGATATTCGGCACAGAGTGTAGTAAATGAGCTTAATAGCTTGCTACAAAAGTATAAATTGACTGCTTTTATCATCGCTACCGAGAATTATCGCTTGGTACAACTCCGAAAAGATAAAGAAAAGTATTTGAGCCGTCAAACTAACGTAAAATAGCATTTGTTTTGTTACATCATAAACGTACTATAACATTTATTATCAGTATATTACTAATAGCATTGTGCTTTTGGTATGCGCATAGTTTTCCTTTTTTAAGAGAAGGGTCATCTTATGGTTTGCCATTAGCAATGGGCGATACCATTAAAAATGATAGTATCAAGAAACAGTTGCGTGGCAGGCGAGAAAAACCTGTAAAGCCTAAAAAGAAAAAGGATAGTGTGGTTGCTAAAGATACGATTAAAAAGCGTACTAACGGCGCATTGGAAGATGTGGTAACTTATAAGGCTAAAGATAGTATTGTTTTTAATGTAAAAAAGCAACAAATAGCACTTCACAACCAAACGAATGTGAAATATACTGATATTGACATTACGGCGGGTGTGGATGTGATTGACTATAAAAAGGGTGAGGTGTATGCAGGTAGGCTTAAAGATAGTGTGGGTGAATATACTCAGCACCCTGTATTTAAGCAAGGTAAAGATGTAATTGAGCCTGATTCTATCCGCTTTAACTATCGCAACCAAAAGGCTATTATTCGCAATGCTTATACCAAGCAGGACGAAAATAATGTAAAGGGCGAGGTGATAAAAAAAGAGAATGACTCTACTTACTTTATGCACAACGCTATTATTACTACGGCTGAGGATTTAGACGACCCTGATTATTACATCAAGGTGAGGAAGGCGAAGTTTGTGCCTAAAAAGAAGATTATTGCGGGGTTTAGCAATATGTATATTGCTGATATTCCTACTCCTATAGCTATTCCTTTTGCTTATTACCCTATGGTTACGGGGCGCACTTCGGGGCTTATATTTCCTACTTTTGGAGAGGTAAATAATCGTGGTTATTTTTTGCAGAACTTGGGTTACTATTTTGTTATCAGTGATAATTTTGACCTTGCTCTTTCGGCTGATTATTATACTAATGGTAGCTATGGTTTGCGCTCGCAGTCGGCTTATGTGAAACGCTACCGATATACGGGGAACTTCAATTTAACTTTTGAGAATAACATCTACAGTATGAGGGGCTTACCTGATTATTCGGGTAGCCAAATGTATAGTATTCAATGGACACACAGCAAAGACTCTAAATCGAATCCAAATTCTAACTTTTCGGCATCGGTGAATTTATCAAGTAATAGTAGGTATTACCAAGAATCGTACAATCAGGTGAACACTTCTAACTTTTTGAACAATACGATGATGTCGTCAGTATCTTATTCTAAGACTTTTCCGGCTTCGCCTGCTGTGAACATATCAATTTCGGCATCGCATTCACAAAATACCAATACTAAAAATATAGATATGACTTTGCCTTCGCTTCGTGGCAGTATGGAACGTATCTATCCTTTTGCTAAAGAGGGGGAAACTAAAAAAGGACTTATCAAGAGTTTGAACTTTCAGTATAGTATGCAGGCTGATAATCGTTTTTCTACTTATGATAGTTTGTTTTTCAGCAAAAAGATGTTTAATGAGGCGCGCAATGGGGTACAGCACTCTATTCCTATAAGTACTACTGCAAAATTGATGAAGTATATTACTTGGGGTATCAACTCATCACTAAACGAAACTTGGCAGTTCAGGACGATACGCCGCCGCGATTTTAACGCTACTACGGGAAAATCTGCTATTGATACTATTAGAGGTTTTGATCGTTTTATGACTTACAATGCGGGAACGAGCTTGGGTACAACTATCTATGGTACTTTTAGATTTAAAAAGGGCTTTCCTATACAAGCTATACGACACGTGATGCGCCCTTCGGTAAATTATGGTTATACGCCTTCGTTTGATAGGTACTACGATTATTATATAGCTGACGCTTATGGGCGTGAGGCTCAATACACTCGCTTTGAGGGGGGAATTTACGGTACACCAGGTTTGAGTGAGGCACAGTCTATAGGCTTTTCGTTAGCCAATACTTTTGAGGCTAAAATGAAGCAAAAAGACAGCACCGAAACGCAACCCAAAAAAGTGATGCTGCTCAATAGTCTGAACTTCAGTTCTAATTACAATGTGATTACCAAGCAATTTAGTCCGCTAAATGTTACAGGGGGTACGGCTATTTTCAATGGTAAATTGGGTATCAACTTTGGTGCAACGCTCAATCCTTATGCTATTGATAATAATGGGCGACAAATGGAAAAATGGAATATTGACAATGGGGGTAGTCTCTTCAGACTTACCAATGCGAATATTTCAACCAACTATTCGTTTTCTAACAAAGATAAGCAAGATAAAAAAGGGGATAAAAACAAACGCGAAAAACCCACAGGTAATGCTACAGGTGGGCGTACTGATGACCTCTTTGGCTCTTCAAGACCGCTAAATGAGGAGCCAAATAGAAGACACAAAGAAGGTGAAGAGGGCGAGGAAGATGATAAAAAACCTAAGTTTTACCAAGCGGTGATTCCGTGGGATTTGACATTGGCGCACTCGCTTACCTACTCCAATATGGCACGGGAAGGGCGTATTGCTAATAACTCATTGATGTTCTCGGGTAACGTATCGCTTACGCCGAAATGGCAGGTGGGGGTATCGAGCGGTTATGACTTTGTAAACAAGGGCTTTACATACACTCAATTGCGTTTTGAGCGCGACTTGGATAGCTTCCGTATGAGTTTTCAGTTTACGCCTTTTGGCTATCGCACTTCGTGGTATTTCTTTATTGGTATCAAAGCTTCTATGCTTTCGGACTTGAAATGGGAGAAAAACAAACAGCCTGATAGGGTGCTGAGGTAACAACAAATTTAATAACAGATGATAACTGACAAACTTTTAAGCTATTTATTGTGCTTGCTTCCTTTTTTGGGGATAGCACAACAAGCAGATTTTGTACGGCTAAAAGACCTTTCGCCTGATTTTGTATTTGACTTGAAATATGCTACAGCAGATAATTTTTTGAAACAGGCGGTGTATGAATGTGGTGAGTGTTATTTGCGCAAAAATACGGCTGAAGCACTAGTGAAAGCTAATGAAGAGTTTAAGCAATTGGGCTATCGCATTAAGCTGTACGATTGTTATCGACCACTTGATGTGCAGAAAAAAATGTGGAAAATACTTCCTGGTACGCACTATGTGGCTAACCCTGCTAAGGGCTCTAAACATAATCGTGGAGCTGCTGTAGACCTTACACTTGTAGATGCTCAAGGTAAGGAACTGAATATGGGTACGCCTTTTGATTTTTTTGGGAAAGAGGCGCATCACACTTATACTCAGCACTCTAAGGAGGTGCTTGAGAATCGTAAATTGCTGAAAGAAACACTCAATAAATACAATTTTAAGTCAATTTACTCTGAATGGTGGCATTATGAGTATCGCCCCGAGATGCAATCGAAAGTCGAGAATTTTCAGTGGCAATGTAATTAGGCTTGCTAATTTTGTAATTATATTGTATCTTTGCGACATTAGTCATTAAACATATTTTTTTGATTATGAAAATAAAACATTACATAATAGGTTTGTGCTTGTCTTTTGGTATTTTGGTAGCTGAAAAAGCTCAAGGACAAGAGCTTAAACCTATATTTAGCGAAAAGCGATTGAGTAAGGATACTTCTACTGCAGGTATAGATGGACCTTATGTGTATTACAGAAAACACGGTGAGCAGCAGGAAATAAAAGCTGTTACCGAGAAAAATGGAAAAATAGAGGTGACTACTAAGCTGTACGATGGGAAGAGAAAACGAGCTAAAAAACTAAAAGTGCAAGTAGATAAAAATCAGTACTTTAGTTTGAGACTAAAAGAAAAGCTCACCAATGAGTCTGCTGTATATCCTATGCCTGAAAAACTGATTGCTATTTCGGATATAGAAGGGGAATTTGAGGCTTTTCGTTCTTTTCTTATTGCTAATGGGGTGATGAACGAAAAATATAAATGGACATTTGGCAAAGGGCATTTGGTAACTGTAGGTGACTTCTTCGACCGCGGACTGATGGTTACTCAAACTCTTTGGCTTATCTATCACTTGGAAAACCAAGCTGAAAAAGCAGGAGGTAAGGTGCATTTTATACTTGGTAACCACGACTTGATGAATATGAATAACGACTTCCGCTATGTGCGCAAAAAATACCTTGCTAATGCTGAACTGATGAACTTTCCTTATATAGACTTCTATAAACCTTATACTGAATTGGGTCGCTGGCTGAGCACTAAAAATATTGTAGAAAAAATAGGTGATTATGTGTTTGTACACGCGGGTATTTCTAAAGAGGTTTCTGACCTTAACTTATCGGTGCAGGAGCTGAATAACAATGCACGCCGCTATTATTTTGAAAATAAGAAAGCTCAAAAACTACAAGATAATGTATGTAGCACTATTTATAAGTTTGGTGTAAGCCCGATGTGGTATAGGGGTTGGGGCAAACAAACTATTACCCCTGAAGAAGCTGATGAGATAATGGGGCGATGGAACGTAGGCAAGTTTGTTATAGGTCATAGCCTTCATAGCGAGGTAACTTACCTGATGAATAAGCGTGTGATAGACCTTGATGTACAGCACGCTAAAGGGGTGATACAGGGCTTACTGATAGAAGGGGGCAATGAATATAAAGTGGATAGCAAAGGAGAAAAAACTACTATAGTGGAGAATGCTTCTATCCCCGAAGACGATGATTAAAGGTGAATTACTAAAAACTAATAAAAGATGAAAGGAATAATCTTAGCAGGTGGTTCAGGCACACGCTTGTACCCTATTACAAAAGGAGTGTCAAAACAATTGCTCCCTATTTACGACAAACCAATGATTTACTATCCGCTATCGGTGCTAATGTTGGCAGGTATTCGTGAGATATTGGTAATTTCTACGCCTCAAGATTTACCTGGTTTTCAGCGCCTTTTAGGAGATGGGACTGATTTTGGTATTCGCTTGAGTTATGCCGAACAACCAAGTCCTGATGGACTTGCACAAGCCTTTATTATTGGCAAGGACTTTATAGGTGATGATGATGTTTGCTTAGTATTAGGTGATAATATCTTCTACGGACAAAGCTTTTCAAAAATGCTTTCGCAAGCAGTGGATAATGTAGAGAAAGAGCGCAAAGCTACCGTTTTTGGCTATTATGTGAAAGACCCTGAACGCTATGGGGTGGCTGAATTTGATACTCAAGGAAATGTGCTTAGCATAGAAGAGAAACCTGCCCAACCTAAATCTAACTATGCAGTAGTAGGGCTTTATTTTTACCCCAATAAAGTAGTGAAAGTGGCAGGAGAAATTAAACCTTCGGCACGTGGTGAGCTTGAAATTACAACTGTTAATCAGGTATTTCTAAACGATGGTGAACTGAAAGTACAACTTTTAGGTCGTGGTTTTGCGTGGTTGGATACGGGTACTCACGATTCACTTAGTGAGGCATCAAACTTTGTAGAGACTTTAGAAAAACGTCAGGGTTTGAAAATCTCTTGTTTGGAAGAAATAGCTTATCGCAAAGGTTGGATAAATGCTGAAAAACTAAGAGAGTTAGCTCAGCCAATGCTCAAAAACCAATACGGGCAGTATCTTTTGCAGCTTCTAACTAATAACTAATAAAATAAGGAAATGGCAAAACTAAAAACAGCTTATTTCTGTCAGAATTGTGGAGCACAATATGGTAAATGGCAAGGACAGTGTCATATCTGCAAGCAGTGGAATACTATTGTGGAAGAGGTAGTGCAAAAAGAAGAAAAGCCTATATGGCAAGAACGAGAAACTACAACAAGCAGAAATAAAGCTCCTAAATATATTGCTGTTTCACAAATTAGCACTCAGCAAGAGGAACGCCTCAATAGCAATAACCACGAGCTAAACAACGTGCTGGGAGGTGGTATAGTGCCTGGTTCGGTAACACTTTTAGGAGGCGAACCAGGTATTGGAAAGAGTACGTTATTACTGCAAATAGCACTCAATTTGCCTTATCGCACCCTTTATGTATCGGGAGAAGAAAGTGAAAAACAGATAAAAATGCGTGCCGATCGTATTCCGCATCGTCTTGATAACTGTTATATCCTCACCGAAACTAAAACGCAAAATATCTTCCAACAAATAAAAGAACTCTTGCCCGAAATAGTGATTATCGACTCTATACAAACACTGCAATCAGACTACATAGAGGCTTCGGCAGGGAGTATCTCACAAATAAGAGAATGTACTTCTGAACTGATTAAGTTTGCTAAAACTACACACACGCCTGTAATTCTCATTGGGCACATCACTAAAGACGGACAGATAGCAGGACCTAAAATATTAGAGCATATGGTAGATACCGTCTTGCAGTTTGAAGGCGATCGTAACCACGTATATCGCATTTTGCGTTCGCTGAAAAATCGTTTTGGTTCTACTTCTGAGTTGGGTATTTATGAGATGCTCAGTAATGGATTGCGCGAAGTAAATAATCCTTCTGAAATACTTATTTCTAAAACCGATGAAACTATCAGCGGAACTTCTATTGCGGCTACTTTGGAAGGTATGCGTCCACTGATGATTGAAATACAAGCTCTTGTAAGTACAGCAGTGTATGGTACGCCACAGCGAAGCACTACGGGCTTTAATGCTAAGCGACTGAATATGCTCTTGGCAGTGCTCGAAAAACGTGCAGGTTTCCGTTTAGGGGCTAAGGACGTATTTTTAAACATTACAGGAGGTATTACTATTGATGACCCCGCTACCGATTTAGGCGTAGCAATGGCTATTTTATCGTCTAATGAAGATATAGCTATTGATAAAGATATTTGTTTTGCAGGCGAAGTAGGTTTAGGAGGTGAAATACGTCCAGTACAGCGAGTAGAACAACGTATTACCGAAGCAGAAAAATTAGGATTTAATACTATTTTTGTTTCTAAATACAACAAAATAGCTCTCAAGAATACAAATATTAAGATTGTAAAAGTAGCCAAGATAGAAGACGCTATTCAAGAACTTTTTGGATAAGAAGAGTATGTTAAAACGACTTTTAAAAGACACAACTATTTACGGCATAGCAACCGTCTTGCCTCGTGTGATGACGCTCTTGCTCACACGCCTTTACGTCAATAAGCTCGATACCTATGATTTTGGTATCTATTCAGGTATTTTTGCTTATATTATTTTAGGCAATGTATTGCTGTCGTATGGTATGGAAACTGCTTTTTTCCGCTTTATGAATAAAGACAAGCATACCAAAAAAGTACAATCTACCGCACTTACTTCACTTACAGTTACTTCTTTGTTATTTTTAGCACTTGCCTATCTGTTACGCGAGTCTATTGCTTCGTGGCTCAATTATGATACCGAGCATATCGTTTTTGCTATTCTTATTTTAGTGTTTGATAGTTTAGTGGTTATACCCTTTGCGTGGCTACGCAATAACAACAAACCACTGACTTATGCAGCTATAAAAGTAGGGGGTACTGCCATTAATATGCTTCTAAATATCTATTTCCTTACTTTTTTTTCTGAGAAAGAACTTTATATGGAAGCAGGGGTTACTTATATATTTCTTTCCAATGTAATTGCAAGTTTGCTCACCCTTATAGTTTTGATACCTGTTTATGTCAAGATTCGTTTTAGTTTTTCATATGCATTATGGCGTGAAATGATGCTTTATGCCTTCCCGGTGCTATTAGCGGGCATTGCTTTCGCTATCAACGAAGGCTTCGATCGCGTCTTTTTGCGTATGTTACTCCCCAAAGAAACTGCAGATACCACTATAGGGGTTTATTCTGCTTGTTATAAAATGGGTACTTTTATGAATCTTTTTGTAACTGCATATAAGCTGGGGGTAGAACCCTTCTTTTTCAGCACAGCTAAGGATAAGAATGCTAAAAAAAGCTATGCCAAAGTAACCGAATACTTCACTATCTTTGGTGGTTTCTTCTTATTGTTTATAACCGTCTTTACCAATGTATTCAAACACATACTTATTCCCAACGAAGCCTATTGGGAAGCCCTTTGGATAGTACCCATTATTCTGTTAGCCAATCTATGCTTGGGTATTTACCACAGCCTTTCAGTATGGTATAAAGTAACCGATAACACCAAATTTGGAGCTATCTTCTCTATTATCGGAATGCTCGTTACAATCGTTTTTAACTTTACCCTTATTCCGTTGTTCAGTTATAAAGGAGCTGCTTTGGCTACTCTTGCTGCCTATGCTTCTATGATGTTATTTTCTTATTATTACGGGCAGAAACATTACCGTATCCCATATAGGCAGCGAATACTGAAATTCTTTTTAGGAATTAGTATCCTATTTTCATTCGTAGAGTTTTATCTTTTCAATGTCAATATCTTTACAGGGATACTTCTATTAGTTATCTATGGCTATTTAGCCAATCTCATTGTAGATGTAACAGGAATGCTAAAGAAAAGAAAGACAGCCAGTAGCACCATAGTTAAATAAATTTTGCCAAAGGAGTATGCTTGTATAGCCACCCCCTTGGCAAAATTAATGAATATATTGAGATTAGGCTATTTTAGTTTTAGCTCTTCCACAGTTGCTTTAATCCTGCTATCAAGCTCTTTTTCTACAGCGTTAAAGTCTTCTACTTTGCTCAGAGGAGCATTTACGCTGAAGTAGAACTTAATTTTAGGTTCAGTACCGCTAGGTCGTGCCGCAATCTTAGTACCCTTATCAGTGTGGTAAATAAGCACGTTCGATTTTGGTATGTCAATATTGCTTACTTCACCTGTTAGCAAGTTATGCGCTTTTGAGGTTTGATAATCTTCCACTAAAGTTACTTTTTCACCATTGATAGACTTCAATGGGTTTTCGCGCAAGTCCTTCATCATTTTTGCAATTTCTTCCGAACCCGAAATGCCTTTTTTCACCAGTGAGATAAGGTACTCTTTGTAGAAACCATATTTCACATAAGCCTTTAGCAGTTCGTTGTAGAAAGAACTACCTTTAGCTTTAGCATCAGCAGCTATTTCACACGCCAATAGTGTAGCGGTAACCGCATCTTTATCGCGTACAAAGTCGCTTACCATATAGCCAAAACTTTCTTCACCACCCCCTATAAATCTAAGTTCAGGGAAGTCTTTTATCATTTTAGCTATCCATTTAAAGCCTGTTAAGCCTTCTTTGTATTGTACCCCGTAAGCATTAGCAATAGCGCGTACCATAGGAGTAGAAACAATGGTAGAAGCTACAAACTCATTGCCTTTAAAACCTTTTTTGCTTTCGTGGTTTAGCAAGAAGTCAGTCATCATTACCATAGTTTGATTGCCGTTTAGCAGTTTCATTTTGCCGTTGAGGTCGCGAACAGCAATACCAATACGGTCGCAATCAGGGTCAGTACCAATAACGATGTCTGCGCCTATTTCATCAGCTTTTTTAAGAGCGATAGTAAGAGCCTCAGGTTCTTCAGGGTTAGGTGATTTTACAGTAGGGAAGTTACCATCAGGGGTAGCTTGTTCTTCTACGATGTGTAGGTTGCTATATCCAGCGCGTTTTAGCACTTCAGGAACCATAGTGATAGAAGTACCGTGCAATGAAGTAAATACAATCTTCAGTTTATCTTTTTCAGGCACTCCAAAGTTCACGTGCTTAATAGAAGCCTCAGCAAATGCATTGTCCAAATCCTTGTCTATGTAATGTATAAGGCTTTCGTCAGCGTTGAATTTGATGTCTTTAAAATCAATAGTTTCAATAGCCTTCATAATATCGCCATCTTCAGGAGGAACAGTTTGTCCACCATCTTGCCAATACACTTTATAGCCGTTGTATTCTGGCGGATTGTGCGAAGCAGTAAGTACAATTCCCGCTTGGCATTGCAGTTGTCGCACCGTGAATGAAAGTTCTGGAGTAGGGCGTAAGTCCGAAAACAAGAATACTTTAATGCCGTTTGCTGCAAATACATCAGCTACCACTTTAGCAAATGTTTTAGAGTTGTTGCGGCAGTCGTGTGCTATAGCCACCCTTATTTCTTGGTTAGGAAATGATTTTTTCAGGTAGTTACTAAGCCCTTGAGTGTTCTTTCCAAGCGTGTATTTATTGATACGATTAGTACCAATCCCCATAATACCGCGCATACCGCCTGTTCCAAATTCTAAGTTCTTGTGGAAAGCCTCATTTAGTTCATCGGGGTTGCCATCAATGAGTGCCTGAACCTTGCTGCGTGTTTCCTTGTCAAAAACGTCAGAGAGCCACGCTTTTGCTGTTTCAATACTTTTCATAAAAATAAATTTATTTATAAGGGGGTGTTTTTGGTACTAAAAAGCCTCAAATACCCTCGTTTTTTTCTATGGCAAAAGTACAAAATATTTTCTAATTAGCAAAAATAATATGTTAATTTTTTTACGGTTTCATTTCTATCCAATATTCATACAGCATAAAGCTCAATTGTTGCTTGTCTCCTTTGTCTATCAAGCTCTGCACTTCAGGCTTTTCCATTACGTAAAAAGCCAATTTACCTATTTCTTCCTCCGTCAGATGATGTTCAGTGGCTAAGTAGCTACCCATCTCATTTATAATGTAATAAGCTGCTTTTATATTCTTTTCATTTACTACCTCTTTTTTGATAATTTTTGTTTCTCCAGAGAGAGCGTTTATTACAGAAAGAATATTAAAATCCACCCGCCCCACCAGCAGTTTGTAAAGCGTAATTTCGTCTGCCTGTAGTAATTTAGTATGTGTATATTCCCTTTTTTCTTGCAACGAACGCTCTTTAGGGGTATGCTGAAGTATTCCCAAGCTCTGAGCCGTAATTTTACCCCTTTCTGTTACGCTTACCTCTTCAAGTGCAATCGTTACATCGGTCATTGTCAGTACCACAATCCGTTGCAAATCCACCGGTGTAACACTGCGGTATATTGTTTTTTTGCCCATAAAAGTACATTTCAGGCTATGCCCTTTGCTTGCTTTGATGGCAAACGACCCCTCGCTGTCGGTAGTAGTAGCCTCTTGGTTGTCAATGTTCTGTATATGTACCCCTTCCAAAGGTTTCAGGTTGTAGTATATTTTGCCCCGTACTATCGTTTCTTGGGCATAGGTAGCCACCAAAGTAGCCCATAGTATAAAAGTAGCTATATATTTCATTGTCAGTTAGTTTTTATCAGCTATTACTTAGCTTCTTCCGTCTGTACCATTAGCTTGTATTTACGCCAATATTCCAAAAGCAAAAACCCCAATTGTTGGTCTTCTTTGCGCCCCACCAGCGTATGTATTTCAGGTTCTTCCATTACGTAATAAGCCAAAATTTCAACTTCCTCATCCGTTATTTTTAGTTCTTTTTTCAAAAACTCGCTTAGGTGTTCCCGCAGGTAGAGTGCCACTTGCATATTTTTTTCGTTAGCAACTATCTTTTTTAGTATCTTTTTTTGTCCAGAAAGCGTACTTAGGATAGATACAATCCCAATCCCTTTAGTCGCATAAAGTCTTTTCTCAGCAAAAGAACGTTCTTTAGTAGTATGTTGCAAGATACCCAAGTCTTGAGCAGAAATTTTTCGGTATTTTGATACTTCTACCCCTTCCAACTCGTTGATATCCTCTTTCATTGCGATAAGAAGTCCCCCAAAGCCAAAATCCTCTTTAGTAACCTTGTGAAAAGTAGTCGTCATACCCACAAAACTAATTTTCAGGGTACTATTTTCGCGAGCATTGATGCTGAAATATCCATTAGCATCAGTCGTAGCCACTGTATGGTTCGTCATATTCAGCACGTGAGCCCCCGCCAAAGGAATAGTATCCTGCACAACCTTACCACGTACAACCGACTGCCCCCAAGCCGTCAAGCCCCAGCAGCATATAGTCATTGTAATAAAAAAACGCAATGTCATTTTAGTCCTTAGTTTTTGATATAAAAATACAATTTAATACAAAGTTACAGCACCACACACCTGTCGCACCTGTCGCCCTCCCACAAGTCTTACAAGTCCCACAAGTCCTACCTGTCGCACAAGTCCTACCTGTCGCACTCTCAAATCTTTGCCCGTGCGGCTCGCACTCCCACAAATTCAAAATTCAGAATTCAAAATTCAAAATTTACTATGTCTCTTCCAGTATAGCATTATCAAAAATCCTATCAAAGCACCCCCTATATGTGCAAAGTGAGCAATATTACCCCCAAAAATACCTCCACTTCCTGTAATGCCCAGCACTAAGTCCAAGCCTACGATAATAGGAATAAAGTAACGTGCTGCAATAGGGTAGGGGATAAAAAGCATCATCAGCTTAGTATCAGGAAAAAATATACCAAAAGCCACCAGAATACCATAAATAGCCCCCGAAGCCCCTATTGTTGTAGAAGCCAATGCACTTGCCATATTGTCAAAGGTACTCTTATTGATAATCGTTTCCCAATAAGGATAATAACGACCGTCCGAGATAAGAGCAATAACCCCCTGAGGGTCAACATTCTCCATCGCCAAAGCATTCAGCCCCTGATGTACGTGATAGTAATTTACAGCCGTCTGCAACAAGGCAGCCCCCACTCCACACGAAAAGTAGAAGAAAAGAAATTTATTGCGCCCCCATATATTTTCCAAAGGCGAACCAAATGCCCACAAAGCATACATATTAAAAAACAAATGCATAAAATCAGCGTGCAAAAACATATAGCTAATATATTGCCACCAATGAAAATGCGTGTTTTCAAAGTAATAAAGCGGGAGCAACCCCCTTATATTTAAATGCGATAGTAAGTTAAATTCGGTAATCAACAAAAAAATAGTGTTGATAATCACCAAGTGTAATACTGTTTTTGTAATTCGTTCCATTACTAATTTACCAATTTTCTAATTTTCTAATTTTCTAATCATTAAACATCGCCCCAATTTCGTTCCCCGAAAGGTTGTAGTAAATCCGTTTTCCAAAAGGCGAAATTAATACTTCTTCACAACTAAACAAGTTATTTACCAAAACTTCTTGTTCCTCTTCACTCAGCACCTGTCCCGTTTTCACCGCCAAGCTACGGCTCAAAGCCTTTGCAAAAGCCTCTTTTTGAGTATTTTCACTACTTGGCAAAGCCTCAATATGTTCCTGTATCAAGTTGTTGAAAATATGCGGTATTTCACTTTCTGTAAGGTGCATTGGCACTCCGCTGATGCATATCCTATCTGCCTCTATGTCAAAAGTAAAACCTATTTGTTCAAAAAGCCCTCGCAAGCTCTCTATGATTGCCAATTCCTCTGCCCCAAAAGCTAATTCATACGGAAACATTAGCTGCTGACTGCTGCTGTGGTTCCTGCTCAAATTTCTCATAAAGCGCTCATAAAGTATCCGCTGGTGAGCACGATTGCGATTGATGATAATCAGCTCACCCCCCAAGGTAGTAACTAAATACTTCTGCGCCAGCGTAATAATCTTTTTGCTTTGCGGCAGTACCTGCGGTGGCTCAAATAGCGTATTAGTAGCCTGCATAGGCTCTATTTGTGAAATTGCCGACTCAATACCCGTGTACAAACTCTCCCACGATGCCGTTTTTTTGCTAAAAGAAGGCTGAAAAGAAACACCCCCACCACTGCGTTGCTGCCTCTCTTCCTTAAAAGGATTAAAGTTCGGGTCTACCTTTATTTTCGGAAAAGTAGCCTCCTTGTCCTTGTATGCATAAGGAATGTCAAAGGTAGGGTCTTTGCTAAAATCAAGAGTAGGTGCAATATTAAACTGTCCCAAACTATGTTTTATTGCCGATTTTAGCAAAGCGTAAATCGTATGCTCTTCCTCAAATTTTATCTCCGTTTTAGTAGGGTGTATATTGATGTCTATCGTAGCAGGATCTACCTCCAGATTGATAAAGTATTCAGGCTTTTGCGTAGGCTGTATAAGACCCTCGTAAGCCGCTGCAATAGCGTGGTTCAAATACTGACTTCTTACAAAACGATGATTTACCAGCAAAAACTGCAAATTCTTATTTTTAGCCAAAAAATTAGGCTTCACTATAAAACCGCTGATACGCACCACATTGGTATCTTCGGCAATAATAGGCACCAATTTCTCATTAGTTTTATTGCCAAACAAATGCACTATACGCTGCCTAAAATTAGTCGCAGGCAGGTTAAACAATTCACTTCCATTGTTGTAAAGGTAGAAATGTATGGCAGGGTGAGCCAAAGCCACCCGCTGAAATTCATCTAAAATATGGCGCACCTCCACCGTATCCGATTTCAAAAAATTACGCCTTGCAGGAATATTGAAAAACAGATTTTTCATAGCAATACTCGTCCCGTTAGGGCACACACAAGGCTCTTGCCGACTGATATTACTACCCTCTATGAATATTTCCGTCCCCAATTCATCCTCATCGCGTTTAGTTTGCATCTCAATATGCGCAATAGCCGCTATCGAGGCAAGAGCTTCCCCCCTAAAACCCTTTGTTTGCAAGCTGAAAAGGTCTTCCGCACGTTGTATTTTAGAAGTAGCGTGTCGTTCAAATGCCAAACGCGCATCCGTAGGGCTCATACCTATTCCGTTATCAATTACCTGCACCAGAGTTTTACCCGCATCCTTTATCAGCAGTTTGATGATGGTAGCCTTAGCGTCGATAGCATTTTCCATAAGCTCCTTTACAGCCGAAGCAGGACGCTGAATCACCTCACCCGCCGCTATCTGGTTTGCCACGTGATCAGGCAGTAATTTTATTATATCCATAGTTAGTTTGTTAATAGTTAGTTTGTCAATTAGCCAATTTGTCAATTTATACCCCCTAATTTACCATACCAGCATTTTTTAGAGATACCCCTCACAAGTCCCAAAAGTCCCATAATTCAGAATTCAGAAATCAAAATTCAAAATTCAAAATGCGCCACACACTTTGGCAAACTTTAAGAGTTTG
>NZ_KB291294.1:0-87129 GCF_000318275.2 Capnocytophaga sp. oral taxon 332 str. F0381 | reverse complement strand
TTTTTAGTGTAAACCTATTTCAGGATATGACAAAGATAAGGGATAGATAAAAGCCTGTGGGGCTCGCTCCGAATTTGTTTATTTGCTAAATTTTACTACCTTTGCGCCAATAAAATAAGATTTGCTGAGAATATGAAAAGTAAATTTAAAGTAGGGCAACGGGTATGGGTGTCGCCGCAGCTAACAAATAAAACAGACTGGGTGGAAGCTACTATCACTCAAATAGATAACAATCCTTTTGTGGGAATTGTTATCAATGTAAAAACTGACAGTGGGGAACTTTTCTTTGAAAAAGAAGATATGTTCAAATCTTTAGAAGCATTAGAATTATGTACGCTATAGCATTCGACTTGATTATTTCTGAATTAAAAAAACATTACAAAGACCCTTATAACAATGCTTATGCAGAAGTAAAAAAGGTCTTAGAGGAAAATGGTTTTTTCTGGATACAAGGAAGTACCTATGCCACTGAAGGAAATTTGAAGGTGCTTTTTCGCGCTATACAAAGTCTAAAAAATTTACGTTGGTTTTGTCTATCTGTAAGAGATATACGTGCTTTCAAAATAGAAGATTATTCGGACTTTACCGAAGAATTTAAACTAACTATTTAACACATAAAACCTTACTTAATCTGTAATATATTATATATGAATTTCTTTAAAACTTTATTAGCCTCTATATTAGGCTTTTTTATCGCTATAGCGGTATGCTTTATCTTCTTCTTACTCTTTATCTCTATAATGGCGGGCACAGTAATGGGCAGTAGCAAAGAGACCATTAGCATTGAAGACAATTCGGTATTAGAACTCTCGCTAAGTGAACCTTTGGTTGATTACGGCGAACGGGTGTTCTTCAAAGACTTTGATATTACTAACGAAGAATACAACGGACTTAACTCTGTGCTAAAAGCTATCAAAAACGCTAAAACCGACAGACATATCAAGGGCATCGTCCTAAAAAGCGAAGGTAACCTTGGGGGCGTGGCTTTTGCCCAAGAACTGAGAAAAGCCTTGCAGGACTTTAAAACTTCGGGTAAGTTTGTATTGGCTTATAGCAACGACATCTCTCAGCTGGATTACTACCTACAAACGGTTGCCGACAAGATTTATCTGAACCCTCTGGGAAGTGTAAACCTGCGTGGTCTCTCTTCTGAAATCTTATTTTTTAAAGATTTGCAAGAAAAAACGGGGGTGAAAATGGAAGTTATCCGTCACGGCAAATACAAAAGTGCGGTAGAACCTTTCTTGGAAAACCAAATGAGTGACAATAACCGCTTGCAAACTACCGAGCTGCTGAAAGCAATGTGGGACGTATTGGCTACAGGTATTGCCGAAAGCAGAGGAATGACCGTAGAAAAAGTGAATGAAATCACTACCCAATTGGGGGGTAGAACGGCTGTTTTGGCACAACAAAACGGCTTGGTAGATAGCTTGCTATACCGCGATGAGTTTGAAAAAATTATCTGCGAAAAGGTGGGTGAAGAAGATATTAAAGACGTCAATTTTATTGCCATAGAAGATTATGCCGAAGCGGTAATAAAACCCGACACAAGCAAGAAAAAAGATCTAATAGCGGTAATTTATGCCGATGGTGAAATTATGCAGGGACAAGGACACTCGGGCGTTATTGGCGATGAAACTATTATTGAGGCACTGCGAAAAGCTACTGATAATGAGGAAGTAAAGGCTATCGTGTTGCGTATCAACTCGCCTGGTGGTGATGCGTTTGCTTCGGAACTGATACATCGCGAAATTGGCTTGGCTAAGGCTAAGAAAAACGTATACGTTTCGATGGGGAACTATGCGGCTTCGGGCGGTTATTACATTGCTTGTGCTGCTGATAAGATTTTTGCCGAAGAGGGGACTATTACAGGCTCTATAGGGGTATTTGGCGTAATACCCAATGTGAGCACGCTGGCTAAAAATTGGGGCATCAGTGCTGAAACTGTAGCTACCCACCCCAATGCACAACTGTACAGCAGCTTTCAAAAACCTACGGAGCAGTTTCGCAAAGAGATGACCGAATCTATAGAGCAGATATACAGCATATTCTTAGACCGAGTGGCACAAGGGCGTGGCAAAACAGCTGAACAAATAGATAGCATTGCACAAGGCAGGGTATGGAGTGGCAAAGAGGCGCTTGCCAAAGGCTTGGTGGACGAAATAGGCAGCCTAAACGATGTAATTGTCTACGCTGCTAAAGAAAACGGACTAAAAGACTACAAAACAATATCGTACCCTGTATTTGAAATGGATTTCAAAGATGTATTCAAGCGTTTTGGGGTGCGCCTAATGGGCGAAAACTTGCGCCAAGAGATGGGGGCTCCTGCTTACCAAATTTACCAGCAAGTGAAACGCATTAGCAATCAGCGGGGTATACAAGCGCGTATGGAATACGACCTCAACCTACAATAATTAACGGAAATTTTAACAGAATATATTTGCTTTTTAAAAAAGAAAGATGTACATTTGTACAGTAGAAATTTAAAAAGTAAGTATTATGAAACGACCTATGATTGAATATACCAAGTTGATTCTTTCAAAAGTAAGTTTTGATCCCAACTTGTTCTACAGAGAGCTTAAAAAAGCCGTTAATTCACTATTGCCTTATGAGGTAGAAGAACTCAAAGAATGGCTAAACGTTTATACTAAAAATAAACCTGAACTGATGCAGTGTGTAACACTGATAGAAAAATAAAATGAAGGAAATCATTAGTGCGCAGAACCCTTTTGTAAAGAAGTTGCTGCAGCTTGCCGAGAAGTCGCGAGTGCGTAAAAAAGAAGGATTATGCGTAATTGAGGGCTTGCGCGAGGTACAATTGGCTATACGAGGTGGCTACCAGCTAGAGGCGATACTCTATCAGCCCGAATTGCTAAGTGAAAGTGTCTTACAAGAGCTGCTAACTACATATCATAAGGCTACTGAGGTAATTGCTATCGGCAAAGAGGTGTATGCCAAGCTCAGTTATCGTTCCTCAACCGAGGGGATTATAGCGGTAGCACGTACTAAAAGTCACAATTTAGAGGGTTTTATAGCCGACAAGGAGGATTTGCTGCTATTGGTAGCCGAAGCCCCCGAAAAACCGGGGAATATAGGTGCCCTATTGCGTACCGCTGATGCGGCTCATATAGATGGTGTTATTATCGCTAACCCCAAAACCGACCTTTATAACCCTAATATTATACGTTCTAGTGTGGGGTGTGTATTTACCGTGCCAATAGCGATGGGCACTACTGCCGAAGTGCTAAACTTTTTGCAAACAAAGCACATCAATAGTTATTGTGCGGCACTTACGGCATCGAAGCCTTATTACGAAGTATCACTCAAAGGACGTACCGCTATAGTAGTAGGCACTGAAGATGAAGGGCTTACTGATGAATGGCTGCAGCAAAGCACTCAGAATATCATTATTCCTATGGAGGGTGTAATAGACTCTATGAATGTATCGGTAGCGGCTGCCGTACTTATATTTGAAGCTAAACGACAACGTAAAGCGTAATTGTTTAGAATCATAAAAGGGGCTGTCCGAAAAGTTTTGTTTTGTGAGGGCGATTGATTATCATTCTGAATTTTGAATTCTGAATTCTGAATTTTGAATTGATGGGACAGGTAGGACTTGGGGGCACGAGCTACAAGCTCGCGCCAGCGGGGGATTTGCCAATCGCCCCTACAATGTGAATAAAAGTGATTGATTATCAGAGTAATTAACTTTGTCAAACTCTGAAAGTTTGACAAAGTGTGTATAATAAAAGCTGCCCAGAAGGTCTTGCGACTTTCTGGGCAGCTTTGTTATTGGTCTTCTTTGTTAAAAAGTAACTTTCAGAACAAATTCGTGTGTATTCTTCAATTTGGCGTTAAGTCCTTCTTGGAAGACGGTTTCAAACCCATAACCCACTGATACGTAATATTTAGGGATATTGAATAACGCATAAATATTCATCGTATTGAGACTGCGATAAGTAAGCCCTGCATCTAACACATTGCGGTACAATAGCGCTGCAGTGATATTAGCTTGTGCCTCTCCGCCTTGGGTAATTGAAGCTTGCAAACTGGGGCGCAAGGTAAAATCGGGGGTGAGTGTATAGTAATACCCTCCTTGAGCATAGAACACCATTTGAGATGAAACGGAAGTTACTACCTCGTTTTCTACCTTAGTTTTATCGGAAGCCAATAAATTAGGCACTGATAAGCCTGCATACCATTTGTGAGCTTGGTAATAGACCCCTACCCCTACATTGGGCTGGAACTTTCCTGAAACGCCTTGCAAATAAGGGTCGTTTTGAGGGTTGAAAGTTCTAAAACGGGTACCGTCAATATTAAATAGGTCGCCCCCAGCTTTTAGCCCCAATTGCAGTGTAGATACACTATCAATAGCAAGACCATAAGCAAAATCGGCATAGATAGCAGTTTGACGTTGCACAAACACTTTTTGATTTACTACCTGAGCACCGAGTTTTACATTATTGGTAATGCGGTGGGTGGTGTTAAAGGATTGCAATTGGTGGTTATCAGAACCCTGCAAGTGATTGCGAAGGTTAAGCAAGAAAGTATGCCCGTTCTCGGCACCTGCAGCTGCAGGATTCACCACGTTTTGCAATTGGTGATAAAACACATAGTTAGTTTCTTGGGCTTTGGCAAGCCACGCATAGCACATTGTTACTGATAATAATAATATTTTCTTCATTTTATATGGGGTTAATAATTAATATATATCCAACCTTCGAGGGTAGTTTTACCAGCTATAGTAAATTTGTAGTAATAGCTACCTTGTGGCACTTTCTTACCGTCAATACCTATACCGTCCCAACCTTCATTTTCATTCTGACTATTATAACCACTCTTTTCATACACTAACTGTTGGTTACCATTATATATTTTCAGGTTGTTATTGGGGTAGAACGATACACGGCGAATGTACAATCTATCATTGATACCATCACCATTAGGGGTAAAGGCATTAGGGATAAGTACTACCTCATTAGGGGTATCGTCTTGTGCATTAGCTACTCCATCACCATCAATATCGGGGTCGCAGGCATCGCCTATACCATCTTTATCGGTGTCGGCTTGGTCTGTATTAGGAGTGCGAGGGCAGTTATCTTGGTCGTTAGGGATACCATCACCATCCATATCGTCATCACAAACATCGCCTATGCCGTCACCATCAAGGTCGGCTTGGTCTGGATTGACTACTGTAGGGCAATTGTCATTCGCGTCTAAGACTCCATCACCGTCATCATCGTCATCACAAGCATCGCCTATACCATCTCCGTCAGTATCTGTTTGGGCAGAGTTGGATACTTTAGGGCAATTATCTTGTACATTGAGCACGCCATCGTTATCCATATCGGAGTCGCATTCATCACCTGTACCATCTCCGTCTATATCAGACTGGTTGGGGTTAAATTTATCGGGGCAGTTATCGTTGTTATTTTTGATACCGTCATTATCGCGGTCATCACTACATACATCGCCAATACCATCGTGGTTAGCATCTTCTTGACCTGAATTTGCAACTTTAGGACAGTTATCTAGGTTATTAGGGACACCATCATTATCAATATCGGGGTCGCATACATCGCCTATACCATCACCATCGGTATCCAATTGGTCGGCATTAGCGGTATCAGGGCAGTTATCGTTGGCGTTGGGCACGCCATCACCATCGCGGTCGTCATCGCACGCATCGCCTATACCATCATCATCGCGGTCGGCTTGGTTGGGATTGGCAACAAAGATACAATTGTCTTGGCTATCTAATAAGCCATCACCATCGGAATCTTCATCTATCTTCACGATTACCTTTTCACCTTGGTTTACTGCCAAGTAAATATTTCCTACAGGCTTAATCATTATTCTACCTTGCCGAGTAGCCAATGTACTAGTAACTGTAAAGGTATAAGAACCTGTATTAGGGATATTTTCGGCAATTGTTTTATTGAAGTTTTGACCATCTAAAGCAAAGTAGATAGTAACACTTTGGGTGTTTATGGGAGCCTTATCGGTATCGGCTACGTTCCAAGTAATGGTTTGGGTAGTACCGAAGAACCAATAAGCATCTTTTTTCTGAGAAGTAATTTCGAAGGGACCTGCTTCGGCTACGTTTATAGTTGTAGTGCTGTAAACGGTGCTACCAGCGGTTTGGTCGGTATCGCGGTCGGCACGGTCGCCTCCAAATTTTCTATCGGAAACCACGAAAGCCCATTTCATTGAACGTTTTACAGTAGCTACTGTTTCCCACGAACTACGATTAGTAGGGTTGCGCTGGGTGAGCTTGCCTTCTAATATTTGAGAGAAGCGAGGTACATAACGCTCGTTGGAACGAGTAGGTGGTATAGCACGTGTTAAAGGTCCTTTTTTATTAACTGATGAGAACACTTCATAGCTAATAGAGCCATTAGCATCGTCTTCTTGCTCCCAAGTGTAGTAAAGGTCATCGTTATCGGTATCGGTAGCGGTAGCTTTTAGCAAATAAGCTGTACCATTAGGGATAGTATATTCAGGCAAATCGCCTATTTCGGGAGGGGTGTTGCTTAGGGGAGTAACCGTAAGGCAAGGGCGTGTTTTCATATGCTCCATAATTTGCTTTACGTTTACGTGGTTGAAGTAAGCATCCGAGCGAGGTTGCACATCATCGGCTCCTGATATACCAGCATAGCCCATAATAGTAGAGCCACTACCAGGTTCTACTTGCACTCCCGATCTTTCTCCATTGAGGTTATGCACGTGGTTAGCACCCATTTGGTGTCCTAACTCGTGCGCAAAGAAGTCGATATCAAATCTATCTAAATCTTGCCCCACGCTCACATCACCCGCAGAGAAACCACCACCTTTTTTGCCAGCCTCGCATATACAGCCTATGCAGCCTGCATTACCATTGGCTCTGGTTGTATTGTCAAAAACGTGCCCTACATCGTAGTTGGCAGAGCCCACTTTTGTATCCAAAAAGTCTTGCAGAGGCTTCCCTGTCCAATACATATTAAGCCTTCCCTCAAACACATCGTCTGATTTGTTATCAATGATTATATTTTCACCCGATACCAACTGAAATTCTATAGACATTTGTCGTCTATACACTTGGTTTACGCGTTGCACTGCCGATACTAACTGTGCCAATGTAGCAGCCTTTGTGCCGAAGCGTTGGGTATAGTTGTGGGTAGTAGCAATAGCGATACGTATTTTTCGCAACTTGTTACCCGAACTATAGTCGTTACGTGCTGTGTGGGAACGCTGAGTGAGCCCATCGTTGTCTTCGTGAGTGTTTATTGCAGCGCCACCTTGGGTTGTAGTGTTACAAGTGAAGCGCATTGCCTCTTGTGCAGCCGAGCGGTTGTAAGCCTTATAGCGTTTGCCTTTTTTGTCATCGGCTTGCACAAATGAGAAGTCTAAATCATCGCTAAACATCACAGTTAAGCCTGCGGGTGAATAGGTAAAGCTCACCTCTTTGGTGGGGTTGGTAGCCGAATAGCCTGCATAGGATTCAATTTTAGGATACTTGGCAGCCATTTCGGGGGAAAGCACTTGTACTTTCTTTACCTGAAACACCTCAAATTCGCCTTTGCCGTTAGGCAGTTGCACGCTGATATACTCGCCACGCTGGGAGCTTCGGTCGTGTAAAGCTTTCCCAAAGAGCTTTTTATCAAGAGAATAGTAGTAATAGCCTTCTGCTTGTGGACTATTGTTGTTGGTACGCCGTGCGCTACCGTCAAGCGGCTGCCAGTACCCCTGCGCCAATACACTTCCTACGCATAGGAAGTAAATGATAATTGCTAATCTGTACATCGATACTATTATTTATATATTACGAATATTTTTGCCGCAAAAACTTTGCCAAAATTACGCTCTTATTTCAGTAGTTCATACTCAAATGATGGATAACCACGTTTGCCTTCATCATTTTTATAGCCCAGCATCTTTATTTTGAAATAATTTTCGTTGTTATCTTTCACCACAAAAATAAGGTCATCACGCAATTTATCGTTAATAGGGTCACGCCAAACTCTACCAAAATACATTTGGTTATTGTATTTTTCATCATTAAAATTCACTTTCAATGCTTTTTCTTTAGTATATAATGGGTAACGGCGGTCTCTTTCTTCTTTATCGGTGTATTTGAAGAAAGTGTTACGCGTGCCCCCGTGTATATTTACGGTTACAATATCGGGAAAAAAGGCTACTCCGTTAGCAGGATTACCTGCTTGTTCTCTGTTAGCTCCTCTCCAGCTGGTATAGGTAGTAAAGCACAAGTCCCAATTTTTCTTTTTAGGTTGTACACGTACGTAGTTGCCTGTGCTTAAGTTTAGGAAGACAAAATTGTAAGCAGGGTCTTTTTTTACGATAATTGTTTTAAAGTCGTCAGGGCGTGAAACATTGTGATCGGCATAAGTAATTTTGTACCCTTGTTCGTGGCGTACAATTTTAATTTTCTTCCAGCCACGGTGGTCGCCCAGCGTATTTACCCCTCCCACTTTGGGTTCTACATCACTAACGGTATAGCCCATATTTAGCAAGTATATTTTGTTGTCTTGGTCTCTTTCGGCTATTTGGGCAATGGCAGTACCTGTACCTTTTGTTCCATTTCCTCTAAACAAACCACTAGGCTCGTCAATATAATGATTGGCAATAGGCATATTAAGATTGGTATTATCTTTACCTACTATCATATTCTCATCTTTTTGAATAAAGGTTTCTAATTTATCATTATTAGTAGGCTTAACAGTCATTGCCAAAGAAGCGTTTAGGACAACGCGGAAGTCGTCATTACCGCAATAGAACGCCAAGTCCCAAGCATCGCGTTTTACTACAAAAGTTTCTTTGGTAGAAAGGTCTACGTACACTTGGTTAGGCTCATTTGGCCCGCCTACATTGGGAGTTATCACATAGCGTGTTTCGGGGGTAACTGTAGTGTAACCATTGGCTTTGCCGTCATCGGGTAGTGGTTCTGGTGAAGTTTCATTGGTAGCCGCAGTATTGGTTACTGTACCTTTATCGGGCGTAGGCAGAGTTTTTTTCACCTCGTTAGTATCTTCGTCGTTCTTGCAACCTACTGTTGCCAACATACTTATTGCTGAAATAAATAAAATAAACTTTTTCATATGAAATGATGTTTTTTTTTAATGATTAATATTCAAGTTGAAAGTGAGTTTTGCGTAAAAGCTACGCCCCGCACTCAATGGGAAGTTTAGAGTAGTAGTTTGCCCCGTGAGCGAAGTGCGTGTATAATTGATATCTACCACATTCAGGAGGTTACGCACTCCTAAGGAACATTCTAAGCGCTTGTGCAAGAAAAGTTTCTGTACCGAAGCATCTACAAAGCCATAGGGGTCGGTATCTGCTACCTGATAGCCTGTGGAAGTGGTTACCCAACGTTGTGCGCGCCCTACAAACTTGTAGTATGCCGCAGCCGAAAAAAGCGGACTAAACTGATAGGCTACGCCAAGATTGGCATTCAGGTTTAGCAAAAACCTATCATCGGTATAAAACTTTTCGGTTTTCATTTGCTGACTTATCCATACTAAGGAAGCTCCCAAAGATAGCTCGCATTTGTTTATTTTGAAATTATGCGAAGTAATCACGTTGTAGTTATAATATTTGCTTACATTGATAAATTGCATACTTGGGGTACCATTTTCTATATCGAGCAAGGCATTTTCTATTTTATTGGTAATATTGTTATAACTCAATGCCAAATTATTTACCATTGTTAGGCTACCTTTATCATCAAAGACAGTTGTTTTTTTGGCATTTGTCTCGAAGGTGAGTGAGCGTTCGGGCAAGAGGCTTTCATTGCCCACAAATGAGTGTCCGCTGAAGATGTTACGCGTGTAGAGCTCTTCAAACGAAGGGGTGCGGTAGGCTTGTCCTGCCGAAGCACGCCACTCTATATTACGCCCAAATAGATACCTGCCCGATAGGGAATAAGCGTATTGGTTATCAAACAATTTTTGAAAAGAGTAACGCCCTCCAGGTCGTAATGAAAGCTTATCGGTGAGATTTACTTCCAGTACCGAATAGAGGTCGTAATTATCTACATTTTTGGTTACTTGCTTAATGGTTTGTCCTTCGTTTTTGATGTCGGAAAAGCCAATATTATGCGTAAGCTCATAGCCCACTTGCAGGTTATACCTTTTGTTAGCAAACGGTCGGCTGGCATAGCCGGTGCTGTAATACACATTCATAGACTGTGTTTTGCGCTTTTCGTGTCCTATTTCCTGCTGGTATTCTATCATATAGCGGAATTTATCTTCTTCTTGTTCCTGATATTGATAAGAAAAAGAAGCATTGTAACGCCATAGTCCTTCTTTGCCATTGAGGTTCAGGTGGTGATAGTTGCGCATAAACTTAGTGCGCCTGTCATCGCCATAGGTATATTCATCATAGATAGGGCTATAGGTAGTTTCGGCAGTACGATCGAAGAACCTGAAGAGGTTGTCCATACGTTCAAACTTGTACAACAGCGAAAAGTCTTTGCGCTGGTATGAGAGCATAGCCGAGGTTTGCAACATTTCATAAGGACTGCGCTTATAGCCACGTTTTTCATCGGTTTTTAAGTAATTTTTACCTTTAAACTCGCCGTAATAGCCATTAAACACGGTGCGGTTAGTACCCAATGAAGCCACCCAACCTTTGGCAAGCTGCGCTGTAGCTTTGAAGTTCTGCAAGTGCTTACCTTTATTCACCCAATTGTATTCTTTGCCGATGGCTTCCTCTTGCAATGAGTAGCGCAATTGCCATTGCTGTTGGGTAGTGCGTTTGGTGATGATGTTCAGTATTCCTGTTACAGCATTAGCCCCGTGCGTTACCGCCATAGCACCTTCTACAATCTCTATGCGCTCTACATCTTCCAAGTTTACCTGCGAAAGGTCGGTATTGTTGCCAAAGCCGTTTTCGCCCACCAAGGGCACGTTATCTACCAGCACTTTGAAGTATTTAGCATCTAAACCGAAGAGTGATACGGTTTGCTTACCCGTATTCTCATCGGGACGAATGGTGATATTCAGGTATTGGTTGAGGACATCGGCAAGGGTAGTAGCGCCCATTCTGCTTATTTGGGCACTACTGATTACTTGCACGTTTTGCACTGCTTTTTTAAGTGATTGTGGTTCTATTTGTGCAGATACCACCACCTCTTGCAAATCTATTACCTTATCGGCTTTCTTATCATTGGGTTGTGCTAATACCGCTAAGGGCATCAGTACTATTATGCACAGCCATGTTTTAAGGGTTGTTACTTCCATCGTGGGGTACGCTTATAGATTTCTTCTTCCAGCTCGTTGCCCACCCAACGGTAAATGATGAGCTGGTCTTTGGTATATTCAAATTCGGTAAGCCCCACTTTATTGAAGCGTTTAGAGCGAGCCTCTATAACTCTCAAGTTGGGCAATACCCTATAAGTACCTTCAAAAAGCACTAACTTGCAACCTGCTTTTATCTTATATTGGTGAATTTCAATATTATTCCCGTCAAAGACAATTTTTTGTTGGCTGCGGCAGTTGCTATTGGTAAGCACCCAGTCGTAATTATACCTGCCATCACGCCTCAGGTGGTGTATGTACCAAGTACCGATGAGCTCTTTTTGCAAGTCATATTTGTAATCTTTCTCATAAGTACTTGTTTGCACGCCTCCCGATTGGTTTTTATATACCATCGTGAGTGTATTGCTCACAATGGTATAGTCATAATTTTCGGTATTAGCGTCTGTTTGCAACACGACCTTGTTGGTAGTAACCGTATAAGTAAGCGCTTCAGGTATAGGCTTGCAGTCATCTTCTGTTTTTTGGTAGAAGGTACGAGTGAGCGTTCCATCTCGTTTAAACAATAGCGATGATTTGCGGGCACAATTTTCTAAGATAAGTGTATCTTTGTTATTGATAATATTCATCAAACGCCATTCACCTACTATAGGGTGAGGTGGGGTTTCGGGGACATCGGGGGGTACCTCTGGCTGTTGTTCTTTCTCGCAAGCCACTAAGCCGCACAACATACATAACACTGTGATAAATAAACTCTTTTTCATATATTATTTACTTATCGGGTGAATGATGATAAAGGTTTAATCTTTGTTTTATCGAGATAAGAAGCCCAGTCGCTATTCTTGTATGTCTCTATACTTTCATCGGGCACATAGATATTTACCCTATTGCCAAATGAGATGTGGTAAGCAGGATAAGCAGGTGGTGTTTTGGAGCGGATAATCACACTTTGCACGTTGGAACAACGTTCAAAAGGTGTGTTACTACCCATTCTGCCCAAGCTTGCTGGGAGGTCTATAACCCTCAGTGAAGTACAGAAAGCGAAAGCATTACTATCTACTTGTTCTACCCCTTCGGGCAGTTTCAGTTCGGTAATGTTTTTCCATTCGTGGAAGGCATCACGTCCTATTTTTTTCACGGTATGCGGTATTTTGATACTTTCGGCTATGCAGCCCACAAAGGCAAATTCGCCAATTTCTTCTATACCGTCTTCTAAATTGATATACTTAAGCCTTTCGCAACCTGTAAGGATACCGCGTTCAATTTTGCGTAAGCTCCCTGGTAGTGTAATAGCCTCTAAGTATTGCAATCCCGAAAAGGCGCGCATTCCTATTTTTTTCACTCCACGATTGATTATAAGCGAGCGGACGGCATACGACTCTGGTATTCCGAACTCTAATTCATTTCTGAATGCGCCGGCAGCGATTTCGGTTACCTTATTTAAACGACTATCTGTGCGCATATCAATAAATAGTGTTTGTGTGTTGAACCATGCTAATAGAGTTGTGCCGTCTTCGCTCAGCCTATAGTTCGGTAAATCATTGGGAGGAGTTTGCGGTACACCGCCAATTTTCACTCCTTCTCCCCAGCCTTGTGCTGTTTTAGGCCCGTAAAGTTTTACGGCTTGAGTATCAATATAAAGGTCGCCTATTTTACCTATTGTTGTTGGTGGGCGGGTAGCACCCGAATGTATGGTATTGGGTTCTTCTAAGCTATGGCTACTCACCAAACGGATAGGTGTGCCTATCCAGCCTGTTTCGGCTTTAGGCCCATAGAGCAATCCTGTAAGTCTATCAATATAGTAGTCGCCTATACGCCCAGTATCTAAGGCTGGAGTTCCTGCGTTTAGCCATATTTTGGTACCGCGTTTTACGGTTACTTTTTCAAGTGTTTCTTTGACACAAGCCGTAGGCAAAGTAAGTAACATCACCCCCAATAAGGCAGCTGTAATAACTTTTTTCATCATCTGATTTTTTTAGGGTGATTTACTTAGTTTAAAGGCTCAATCATATCTTTGATTTCGGCAAAGTGAGGAGAGTTCTTATAATTATTTAGGTAAGCCGGTAATACGTATATTTTGGTAATATTCACAGGGATAAATTGACCATTCATTTGAGGCACATCACCTTTGAAAGTAATTTCGGTTACGCTAGAGTCTTCAAAAGGATTATCACCCATTAAGGTAAGTGAAGCAGGGAATACTACTTTTTGCAAAGCAGTACAACCTTTGAATACACCTTCTTGTATTTGTTGTAATCCCTCGTTAAGGGTTACTTGGGTAAGTGCAGTACATTTTTCAAAAGCCAAGCCTAAAATAGCCTCGCAAGAGCTTGGTACAGTTACCTCTTTCAAGCCTATACATTCTGCAAAGGCATTGTATCCTAATTGTTGTAATCCGTTGGGCAAGGTAACTTTTTTCAATGAATAGCAACGCGCAAAAGCATCTACATCTATAGCGCGCAATTTGCCTTGTGTGCCAAAGACAATTTCTTCAAGGTATAAATCGCCTTCAAATACAGCACCTTCAAATTTAGTAACATTATTACCTATTGTTACTTTTTTCAAGGCGCGTTTTCGGGCAAAAGCACCTTCGGCTATTGTTTCTACATTGGCAAGTTCAGCGATTTGGTTCATATCCAACACTTGAGTTTTAGGATTTGACCAATAAAGAAGTATAGTGCGGTCGCTGCTGAGGCGGTAGTTAGGCAATTCGCTATCGGGGGTTTGGTTTGTGCCATTGTTGGTATTTTTGCCTAAAGAGATACCTGTTCCCCATTGGTTGGAAGTTTTAGGCCCGTAGAGTACTTTGTTTTCAAGGTCTATATACCAATCGCCTTCGTAGCCTTCGTTGGGTGAAGGAGCACCAGCACCAGAGCGTATTTTGGAACTTTCATTGTGAGCACTACCAAATTTGACAGCTACCCCCCACCCTTGAGCCGTTTTAGGCCCGTATATTTCATAAGTAGTTTCGTTGATATAGTAGTCGCCTACCTTACCTTCGTCATTATTTGGGGGTACTTGTCCGCGGCGGATATCAGAGCCTTCTTGTACTTCGGTACGCTCTTCAATTGTTTGTTTTTTGCAACTTGTTACTGTTGCCGTGAGTGTGCAGCAAATAGCTGCACCGATTAATAATCTTTTCATTTTGAACCGATAAATATTATTGAGTTTTAAAATTATTTTTTTTGCAATGTTTTAGCAAAAACATTACAAACAGTATAATTAGTATAAATAGCTATTATTATTTATATTGAACAAAATTAAGCTGGTGCTAATTACAGTACAAATATATTAACACTTTTTTTCATCAGAAAACTATTATTTAGAATGGTATTGTTTAATAAGGTGTTAAAACATTGATAATCAACTATGAATTTTAGCACTAAAAAATAAGCTATTTTTCACCTGACTACCTCACCTTCTTATGCGGGGTATCTTTTCACAAGAAGTAACAATAAAGGTTTGGGGTATAAAAATAAATTATTCGCAACAAAAACATAGTTTTATTGCGAATAATTTATTTTTAGCCATCAGTCTTTAATCATTAGCCGTCAGAAGCGAGCTATATAGGCTAAGGATTAACAGCTAAAGAGTAATGGTTATTTTTAATAATTAATATACAACCAGCCTTCTTTGGTTTCATTTATTTTTTTCAGGGTGAGCTTGTAGTAATAGTACCCACGGGGTACTCGTTGCCCATTGCTACCAATTCCTTTCCACTGGCTTTTGTAATTGTGAGCTTCATAGATAAGCGTTCCTTCGGTAGTGTATATTTTCAGGTTATTTTCGGGATAAGCGGTAAGTCTATGTATAAAGAATTTATCGTTGATACCGTCATCGTTGGGGGTAAAAGCGTTGGGTATTAGGACGGTATCTTGTTCTTCATCATATTCGTTTGGGATACCATCACCGTCAAGGTCGGGGTCGCAGGCATCGCCAATACCATCTTTATCAGTATCTTTTTGGTCGGGGTTGGGTGTTGAGGGGCAATTGTCAGTATTATTAGGAATCCCATCGCCGTCGAGGTCGTCATCACAAGCATCGCCAATGCCGTCTTTATCGGTATCTGTTTGAGTTGGGTTGGGTATATAAGGGCAATTATCCTGTTCGTTGGGGATACCATCATCATCGGCATCGGGGTCGCAGGCATCGCCAATGCCGTCACCGTCAGTATCTGTTTGGTCGGGGTTGGAGATGTCGGGGCAGTTATCGCGGTCGTTAGGGATACCATCGCCATCGCGGTCGTCATCACACACATCGCCAATGCCGTCGCTATCGGTATCTTTTTGGTCGGGATTGGGTGTTGCAGGGCAGTTATCGTCATCGTCTAAGATACCGTCTTGGTCTTGGTCGCCACTACAGATAGCAGGATTTTGGTCGGGGTTGGGTTTATTGGGGCAGTTATCGCGGTCGTTAGGGACACCGTCACCATCGCGGTCGTCATCGCATACATCGCCAATACCGTCATTATCAGTATCTATTTGGTTAGGATTGGGCGTATTGCGGCAGTTGTCGCGGTTGTTGGGCACGCCATCGCCGTCTAAATCATCATCGCATACATCGCCAATGCCGTCATTATCGGTGTCTTGTTGGTTGGGATTGGCGGTTTCTACGCAATTATCGCGGTTATCGGGTATACCATCGCCGTCTATATCGCCGTTTTCTTTAACTACTACTATTCCTTTATTGACTGCTAAATAGATATTGTCATCGGCAGTAATCATATAGCGTCCTGCAGTAGCGCTATAGGTATCGGTAACGGTGAAGGTATAGACTCCATTATTAGGGATATGAGCAGCTATTGTGATAGAGAAAACGCTGCCATTGGGGGCAAAGAGTATTGTTACTTTTTGAGTATTTACGGGCTCTTTGTCGGTATTGGCTACTTGCCAAGTAATGGTTTGGGTAGTGCCGTAGAACCAATAGCTTTTTTGGCTATGAGAGCTTACCTCGAAGGGACCTGCGGTACTTACCACTTTTATTTTCATATTGGCGAAGCTGGTAGTACCTAAGGTATTATCGCCAGAGCGCCTATTGCGGGCAGTCATTTTTCTATCTATTACCATTAAGCTCCAATTGAGGTTACGGCTTACGTTACTGACCGTTTCCCATTCGCTATTGCGGTTGGGAGCGCGCTCAGTAAGCTGGTTTTGCAAGATGCGTGATAGGCGTGGTATATAGCGTTCGGGTGAGGGATTAGGGGGTAGTGAACGTGCCATAGGGCCTGAACTGTTATTGGGTGAAAATCTATCAGCACTAATAGCACTAGAGTTGTCGCTCTGTTCCCAAGAGTAATATAGGGGATCATTATCGGCATCGGTAGCGTGCCCTCGTAGCACATAGGCAGTTCCTTTAGGGATTGTATAAGGCAGCAAACTATCTATTTGAGGGGCTTTATTTTCAAAGTTTTCGGAACGTGGGCAGCTTTGTTTTTTGATATAATCTACTATTTGTTTTACATTGAGGTGGTTGAAATAAGCATCGGTGCGGGGTTGTACATCATTTGCCCCTGTGATACCTGCATAACCCATAATGGTAGTGCCGCTGCCGGGCTCTATTTGTGTTCCATATCCTTCATAAGGGCGAGAAAGGTTGAACGAGTGGGTTGCCCCCATTTGGTGTCCTAATTCGTGACAGAAGAAATCAACATCGAACCTATCTAAATCTTCAAAAGCTTTGAAGTTGCCTGCTGAAAAACCTTTGCCTTTGTTGTTGTCATCACACACACAGCCTATACAACCTGCATTGCCATTGGGGTTGTAAGTGTCGTGGAATAAGTGCCCTACGTCGTAGCGTGAGTTGCCTACTTTTTCGTCTAATATTTTTTGTATAGGGGCACCAGTCCAATCATTTGAGCCTAAAGATGCTTTTTCTACTAAATCGGAAATGGCACTTTCTGACTTTTTGCTTAGGATTGTTTCTTCGCCCGATACCAATTGAAAATCAATTCCCATTTGTGTTTTATACACTTGGCTAGCACGCTGAACGGTAGAGACTATTTGAGCCAAAGCTACACGTTTATCGCCTCCGAAATATTTTACATATTCATAGGTGGCTACTACAGCTATTTTGATAGTGCGAGCTACACTTTGCGATTCGAAATTGTTGCGCTGGGTGAAATGAGCTTGTGAGTCGGTTTGCTCTCGGCGCAAGGCGTCTTGAACAGCTTGCGCTGGGATATGACAACCAAAGTACATAGGAGGTACTGCTATTTGGCGGACATAGACTTTGTGGTGTAAGCCTTTTTTATCGGTGGGCTGCACGAAGGCATAATGAAATCCTTCGGTAAATATTACCGACAGCCCTGCGGGTGAAAAGGTGAAGTTTACAGCCTTTTCGGGATTGTCTACCGCATAGCCTTGGTAGGTTTCTATATCGGGGTAACGCAGTGCCAATTCGGGCGATAATACGCTTGAAGGCTTTACGTTAAATTTTTCCAAATTTCCGTTACCATCAGGAAGGGTAATTATAGTGTACTGATTATAAGCCCGAGAGGTGGTATTATGAAGTGCTTTCGCAAAATCTTCTTTGTTGAGGGTGTAATATTTGTAAGGAGAAGAAGTATTAGCGTTGGCTCTTTGAGTGCTAACATCCTCATTCCAATAGCTTTGCGTATATCCTATTGTGGTAGTAAGGCATAACAACCAACAACAGTACTGATAGATTTTATAGGTCATATTTGTTTAGTTGTAAATTAGAATTATTATAAAATTGCTGCAAATCTATTACATTTTTTTGGAATGACAAATTTTAATCAAAATATTTTAATTGATAAATTTGTTAAATGTCAATAATTCAAGAATTTAAAGTTTAAATTTTAACATTTGAAATTCTTAAATTTTATATATAATTTTAACTTTTTTGATATTATTAGCGAAGCGATAAGAAAATAATAGTAAAAATAATTCGATTTTATTTGGTGTTAATAAAAATAATCAGTACTTTTGCAGCGTTTTTAGAGCTCATCCTTCGCTGAGAAGAATTTAGAATTTTGAATTCTGAATTTTGAATTTTGAATTGGGCATAAGCTGCAAGCTTGCGCCAGCGGTGTATCTTTCGCTCATCCTTCGCTCATCCTTCGCTGAAGGTTCGGTGAGAAGAATTTTGAATTATGGGACTGGTGTGACGGGAGAAAGGGATGAGTAAAAGAAAAATATTGAACAAATATCAAAAACCATTACAAAAAAATACAAAAACATTAAAAACCATTATACAATGAAAAAGTTAATTATTTGTGCTGCAACAGCATTGTTTTGCGCTGCTACTTTTGTGGAATGTAGCAAAACGCCTGTAGAAGAACGGGAAGAAATTCAAAATGGTACGGACATTATCCGCCGTAATGTGCCGCCTCAAAACTCTGACGGGAAAATTGGCGACTACTATATCAATGAAACTACTGCTGAAATTTACGGTCCTAAAACTGAAAACGGCGGTTGGGGTACTCCTTGGCGTTTTGGCAAACAGGATAATGTGGGGAATGCAAAAATATATTCGGGAAGTGGTGCGCCCAGCAATACTGACCCTAAATACAAAGAGGGCGATTGGTATATAGACGTTGCAAACCGCAAATTGTACGGGCCTCGCACGCGTAATCTTTGGGGTAACGGTATCCTCATAGGTGGTGCTCCCAACGAGGGCACTAATACTGACCCTGATGCTTCACTGCCTAACTATCGCTTGGATAATGACGGCAAAACGCTCCTTGCTTGGATAAACTACAAATCGCAAATTATTGATATGAGCAAAACACCTCTCAACTTGGTAGAAAAAATAGAAGTGGCTGCTTTTGCAGGAAATAAAGCAATACAAAAGGTAATTTTTGGGGCTCAGCTTAACACTATAGGGGCTTCGGCTTTCAAAAAATGTTATTACTTAGAGGAAGTAGTGTTTAACGAAAACCTCAGCCAGATAGACGAAACAGCTTTTGAAAACTGCTGGTACCTAACTACACTAAACTTGCCTAACCGATTGGAAGTGATAGAGCAAAAGGCTTTTCACAACTGCTCTGGGCTCACTACCGTAAAAATACCAGGTAGCTGTAAAAGTATAAAATTTGCTGCCTTTGAAAAGTGCAAATCGCTTACTGATGTGCAAATAGGCGAAGGGTTAGAAAACATACATCAAAACGTGTTTGAAGAATGTACCGCTTTACAATCGGTAGTATTGCCACGCAGCTTGAAAGCCTTAGGCAGTGCGGTATTTAAGGGTTCGGGGGTAAAAAAGGTTACTTTCTTGGGGGCATATCCCGAAACAGGTATTGCTGAAGATGCTTTTCGCGAAGCTACTTCACTGAGCGAAATATTAGTGCCTACTGAGTATTTAGATGAGTATATAAACCATTTTTCGGGCTCGGACATCAAAAATTTAATTAAAGCTATTCATTAATAAACCTTTTTTGTTATGAAACATCTACTTTTTATAGCTATGAGTTGCGTACTTACAGCGACTCTTAGCAGCAGTTGTAGCAAAGAGGCTATAGAACGCGTTACTGTAAATAAAGGGAGTATGATTATCCCTGGCAATGGAGCTCCTGCTGCCGATGTGGGAGGCAAGGGTGATTATTACTTGGACAAACTATCGGGAAAACTCTACGGTCCTAAAACAGATACAGGCTGGGGCAACAATCCTATTGCTTTAGTAGAACCCAATTCGGTAGGCAATACTATTTATTCGGGCACTACGCCTCCTGCCGCTGATAAAGGAAATATTGGCGACTTGTATTTGCAGCTAAACAGCAGCAACCCTAATCATTCTAAACTGTATGGGCCTAAAACGGCTGAAGGCTGGGGGACAGGTTATGAAATGGGGGACAAATCGGGGGGACAACCTCAGCAGTTACCTAACTACCGCTTGAGCAAAGACGGCAAAACACTCCTTGCTTGGACAAACTTCCGCACCTTGCACTTGGATATGCGCTCCGACCCTAAACTTGCCAATGTAGAACATATAGGTGATGAGGCTTTCCGCTTTTCATACGGCGAAAGTGAAGATGCACCGCTGCCTTATGCGCTTACTACGATTATCCTCTCGGACAAGGTGAGCAGTATTGGTACCAACGCTTTTGGCGAGATGGCTTTCTTAGAAAGTGCTACTTTGCCTAGTGCGCTGAAAATAGTACCCGAAAACTGTTTCTTGTACTGTGAAAAACTTAAAAGTGTGAATTTTAGCGAGGGTATTGAGAAGATTGACAAGTTTGCTTTTGCAAACCTACCTTTAGAACGCGTAAAAATCCCTCACAGCGTGAAACACATTGGCGAAGCGGCTTTTGCTAATAATGAAAAACTTGTAGAGGTTATTTTGCAAGAGGGGCTGGAGGTAATAGGTGCTATGGCTTTTGACAATTGTAGCGAAATCACTCATTTAGAAATACCCGCTAGCGTAAAGGCTATAGGAAGAGATGCATTTGCGGGTTGTAGCAATGTAGATTACTTGGTACTACCCAGCAAGACCCTCCCTCGCTGGGATGTGGTAACGATAGATGATTTTGAAAACTTGCACTTTATTTACGTGCCCGATGAACTTGTAGAAACTTACAAGAAAGATGAAAATTGGGGATTGGTGGAAAATGAGGATAGCAATATAAAATACAAACCACTATCGGCTAAAGCAAAAAACTAAAAACAATTCTAAATATAATGAGAAAAATCATTTTGTGTTCAACCATTGTACTAACCAGCTTCTTTTTTACCAATTGCCAAAAGGAAAAACCTAATGAGGAAACGCCTGTAAAGCCTACCGAAAAGGGTATTCCTGCAACAGCTTATAAGCTAAGTGAGGACAAAAAAACGTTGCTAAAGTGGAACGACAATAGCCTCAGTACAATAGATTTTACCACCGACCCTGTGTTGCGCAACGTTACCCACATTGCAGCTAACACTTTTTCGGGCTGCACGGCACTCACACAGGTAAAACTAACTGACAAGATTGAGCATATAGGGGAATTTGCGTTCTACAAGTGCAGTAACCTGAGTGATTTTGTAATGAGCAACAACGAGCATATTACCAAAATTGAACGAGGTACCTTTCAGGATTGCAGCAAGCTCACCTACGTAAAGCTGTCGCCTTATATCACGACTATTGGGATATTGGCTTTTGCCGATAGCGGTATCAACAAGATTGAGCTGCCCGAAAATTTCTTCTCTATAGAAAAACAGGCTTTTGCAGGCTGTGTAAATTTAAAAGAGATAGAAATACCCAAGAACGTGAGCGACATTAGTACGGCGGCTTTTGAAGATTCTGGTTTGGTAAAAATCACACTTTACGGCACTTTTCCGCCTAAACTGAGATTAGGAGAAAGAGGTGCAGGCTTTATATCGCCTTTTCCGCCCTCACTTACGGATATTATAGTGCCGAAAGAAGCTACACAAGACTACCGAGACAAAAAGGAATGGCACTACTTTGCGGCAAAAATTAACAGACATTTAGGATTTAAGCCGCTAACCCTTAGCCAAACAGAATTTATGATAAACGAGGGTGAATTTGTAGACTTCAGTGTAGAGAGTGGCAATGGTGATTACAAAATAGTACAAAGCGAAGAAAGCAAGGTGATAGTAGCTTACGCTCAAGAGCAAAATAACAAGGCTCGTTTTCGCTTATACGGTCAGAAAAAAGGGGCTACTACTCTTACTTTTATAGATGAGATAAGCCAAACCCAAAAAACACTAAACGTGCGGGTGGTAACTCCTTTTACTCTTACACCTAATGTGTTACGCCTATCGGTAGGCGAAAGCAAAACGATAGCCGTAACAGGCAATGGTAACTACCAAATAGCAGCTACCCAATTTGCGCAAATTACCTATAACGCTACTAAAAGCGAACTGGTGGTGAAAGGCTTACAAAGAGGTAACGAAGAGGTTATCATTACCGATACCTTCTCGGGCAAACGTTTGGCAGTGGAAATTATTGTAAATTAACTACAGAAATGAACTACAAAAACTTTATTTTATTATTGAGTTTTCTTTTGGTGGTGAGTGCTTGTAAAAAGGACTCACCATCAGAGAAAATTCCCCCAAAAGAGGGTGCCGATGCTTACACCCCGCTGATAGGACGCTGGCAGCTTATAAAAATTACCGACAGCAACAACAAAGGCAAAGAACGCAACTTGAGCAACTGCCGCAGGCATAGCTCAATTACGTTTTTAGAAGGACGCAAAGCCCGAGAAGTACGTTATCACTTAGCACTTTCGGAAGGTGAAAGTGCTGACAGAGGCGAAGGCACTTGCAAGCACAGCAATGAGATATTTGACGTAGCCATCACCGCTACCAATACCTTGCAGCTGATAGGCACCGAAACCGAAACTTACAGCTATACCCTAAAAGACAAACAGCTGCAATTAGTGCTTACCGCAACACTGCCCAATGGTGACAGCGTTAGCAGTACATTCTTCTATCAAAAAGATTACACTTACAACCCCGCTAAAGAGCTCGTAGGCACTTGGTATGTACACCACTGGTGGATAGACGGGTTGTATAATTATGACGAAGACTTTGCACGCGGACAATGCAAAACCAAAGAAAAGATTGTATTTACCGAAACGGATATTACTATCTACCAATACGACATTGGCAGTGAAGGTTGTAAAGAAACTATTTACCAAGGTAGTTATAAAGTATCGGAGAACCAAGCTAAAATTATCGTTAGCTCTAAGAAAAATGGTTTTGTAGGCAATACGATTTTTGACCTTGAGAATGGCAACTTGCACATTTATGGCAACAGAAGTGGACACGCTCTTGAAACTATCTACCGAAAAGACAAGAAGTATGAAGATTATTTTTAAACTACTCTTTTTGTTGCCCTTGTTGTGCTTTCCCCAAGTGAGCCCTACTACCCAAAAGGTAATACAACTGAGCGAGGTAGTGGTATCGGGGCAGATAGCTCCGCAATCAGTAGCAAAATCAGTGAAAAACGTGCAAGTAATTAGCAACGCTCAAATACAGAAAATGGGTGCTGTAAGCCTTGCTGATGTGCTAAACCAATACATCAACATCACGGTGCAGCCTAACCTAAACACGGGTAAGCAAACGGTATCATTGTTTGGCTTGGGGGGTAACTACTTCAAAGTGCTGATTGACAATGTGCCCTTGGTGAGCGAAAACGGATTAGGCAACAATACCGACCTTTCACAGGTAAATATGCAAGATGTGGAACGGATAGAGATTGTGGAAGGGGCTATGGGGGTAACTCACGGTGCTAATGCGGTAACAGGCATCTTAAACATCATTACCAAAAAGAAAAGCGAACACCCTTGGGAACTGACCTACTCACTACAAGAAGAGAGCATAGGCAAGGAGTACAGCCTTACCGACCAAGGAAGGCATATACAGAATTTTAAGGCAGCGTATCAGTTTGCCAAAAACGGCTATGCCTCTGTAGGTACTTATCGCAACTTGTACAATGGCTATTGGGGAGAGTACCAAGGCAAGCATCATTACCTTACTGACAACAAGCGGGGCTACAAATCGCCCCCTAATAATAGCTTACAGACCAACATAGTACTAAGCTACGAGTTGCCACATACCCAGCTGCTATACAAATTTGAGTATATGAACGATGATTTCTACTTCATAGACCGCTCGCCTGAAAACTCTTATAGCAGCACGTATGGTTATTACGCTTTTGGCGATGATAGGCACGATACATATTTGCGGCGTTTTCATCACCTCAATGCCAATGGCGCTTGGAGCAAATGGCGTTACAACCTCTCAGGATCATACCAATACCAAGAGCGCGAGGAGGATAACTATAGGTATATCATCAATTTAGGCAAGGATATCAACCACCGCAAGCGCACTACCCAATATATGAACGTGTGGTATAGTGTGGGTACATTTAGCCGTGCTTTCTTCGGCAACAAACTCAATTGGCAATTGGGCTACGAGCTAACGCACAACAAGGGTTTTTCACTTATCACCGATGCGGGGAGTACCCTGAAAGAAGTGCGCAAGAACGTAGATAATTACGACCTTTACACAGTGGCTGAGGTAAGCCTCAGCAAGCAACTATCGGTGCGCCCCGGTATGCGCTATTCGGTGCAGCGGCTATTCAAAAACCAATACGCTTATTCGCTGAGCGGCAGGTACTTATTGCCACACCGCACTGAACTACGCTCTTCGGTGGGAAAATCGTACCGCACCCCCAGCTTTGAGGAGCTGTACACTCGCAATATATTTATGGGGCACGCTTTTTTGGGCAACGAACACTTATTGCCCGAAGATGGTTTATCGGCAGAAATCAGTGCTAAGAAGAGTAGTATTTTGGGGGAGAAAACACAGCTGATGAATACCTTAAACGGTAGCTATAACCGCATCAACAACAAAATACACAACGTACTGCAAAATCTTGACGGTGGTACGCCTCACACTCAATACATCAACGTGAGCCAATACCGCAACTTTAATATTACTACTACTAATAGCTTAAAATTGAATAGTTTAGAACTATCGGCTGGGGCATCGTTTGTATGGATTTCGCAGCGTATAGACACTGATCGTTTTAAAACTGATAGTCGTTATTTGCTAAACATCAACGCTAATGCGAGTGCCAGCTACAATATCAAAGCGTGGGATTGTGCTTTCTCTGCCTATTACAAGTTTGTAGGCAAATCACAAATGTGGCTAATGAGCGGGACAGGCTATGTAATGGGCGACTTAGACCCTTATGGTTGGCTTGATATTTCTGCCCAAAAGCGGTTTTTACAAAAGCGTTTGGAGGTGAGTTTGGGGGCTAGGAACTTGCTAAATACTATAGATGTGAGTCTTACCCAAACGCCCTTGCAGGGACAACCGATACGCCTAAACTACCCCTTGGGCTACGGACGAAGTTTCTACGCTAAATTAACGTATAATTTAGTCGTTAATCGTTAGGAGCGAGCCGCACGGGCTAATCACTAAAAACTAATCACTAAGATAGACAAAACATAACAAACCATCATATGAAAAAGTATTTATTATTGATAGCCGCAGCGCTTGTAGTTGTAGGCTGTAAAAAGAAAGATGAGGGTCCTAAGGAAATCCCTACACCTCCAAAAGTAGCTAAAAACCAAGTGGAAGTGGATATGGGAGGTGCTAATGAGCCTTACCAAGTGTATGTAGACCTCGCTACCAAGCAAATCACTAAAGTAAGACGCGATGCGTGGGATATTGCTTTTTATTGTGGCGATGATTTCAGGGTGATTATCAACCCTGCTATAGCAATGACTGTAACGGCTACAACTCGTAACATCAACGAATTTGTGCATACGGTGCCAAGTATCTTGCTAAGCGATGACCCTACCCTACCCTCGCAAGTGCTCATCTCATCGCATATTGTAGATGACCCTCGCGGGCACTTATCGCCCAGCGTGAATAGCACTACCAACGAGGTTATAAAAGGTACAGGCACTGCTATTGCAGAAATAGCTGTGAATGATGTAGATAACAAAGTGTATTTGCTGAACTTAGGTAGCAACATCAGTACTAAAACCCCTGAAATAGGTAGTGTAGACCTCAAAGGTAGTGATAGGGGCTGGATGAAAGTGCAGATAATGAGGCGTGGCAATGCCTACCGAATGCTATACGCCCACAACTATGTAACAGCCGACACTAAGGGCGAAAAGATAGAAGAAGTTACTATTAATAAAAACCCACTGTATAACTTTATTTTCTTCAGCCTACACGATAAGAAAATAGTACAAGTGCAACCTCCAAAAACTAATTGGGACTTGTGTTTTACCGCTGCTACGAGCTGGTTTAGCACCGATGAAGAAAAAATACTATCCCCTCAAAACAGCGTTACCTTCTTCCCCGATTTGGTAGTTACCAACCTGCACGGAGGTACTAAAGCGACCTTGTACGACACTCGTACTACTCCTTACAATACTTACAGCAAAGAAAAAGCTGCAAAAATAGCTTTTGGCAATGCGCGTTATAACACCCAAATGGCAATAGGGCGCAATTGGCGTGATAACCAAGTAGGTAATTTGGTGCGCGATGAGCTATTTGCTGTGGTACGTGATAGTGAAGGCAGATATTACAAGCTGAAATTTCTACGCCTGAAAGATGACAAAGGCGAGCGAGGTTACCCAGCTTTTGAGTATGAAGAATTGTAGTGATTAGCTGTTAGTCCGCTAGTCGTTAGTCATTAGTCGTTAGCGCATACCGCAAGCTGACGACTAATGACTATTTTTTTAGCATACCCTAAGCGAAGGTTAAGTGAAGAAAAGTGGGTAATTGTCTATGAGTCTTGCTCCTAACTGACTAAAAATTAACACATACTTTTTTGTGTATTCGTAATTATTTTGTACTTTTGCCTCACTAATTATGTTTTTAAAGAAAATAACCATTCTTAACTATAAGAATATCAGCGATAAAACCTTTCATTTCAGTGCTACTATCAACTGTTTTACAGGTAATAATGGCATTGGAAAGACAAATTTATTAGATGCTATTTATCACTTGGCTATGGGGAAAAGTTATTTTAGTAGTAACGCCCTGCAAAATATTCGGCATAATGAGGAATTTTATTTGATTGAGGGACTCTTTGAAAGCGAACAAAGACAGGAACAAATTGTATGTAGCCTAAAAAAAGGTCAGAAAAAGGTACTGAAACACAATGGTAAGGCTTACGAACGCATTGCTGACCATTTAGGCAAATACCCTATGGTGCTTATCTCGCCTGCTGATAGAGATCTAATTACTGAAGGCAGCGAAACACGCCGCAAGTTTTTGGATAGTGTTATTGCCCAAACAGACCGCGAGTATGTAGAGCTGTTGCTGCGTTACAATAGGTTGCTACTGCAGCGCAACACCTTGCTAAAACAAATGGCTGAAACGGGCATCACTACTACGGAGACTCTCTCTATATACGACCAGCAATTAGCCCCTATAGGGCAACTTATTTACCAAAAGCGCAGTGATTTTATGCAGCTATACCAGCCGCAATTCAGCAAACAATACAGCTATATTGCAGGCAAAGCCGAAGCGGTAAGTCTGCACTACCATAGCGCACTACACCACAACAGCTTGGCGGCTTTATTGCGCGAGAACTACAGTAAGGATTTGTCGGCACAATATACCACAGCTGGTATTCATAAAGACGACCTACTATTTGAAATAGAAGGCTACCCCATAAAAAAATACGGCAGCCAAGGACAACAAAAGTCATTCCTGATAGCCTTAAAATTATCGCAATACGAATTGCTAAAACAGCAACTGCAAAAGAAGCCTATAGTGCTATTAGATGATATTTTTGACAAGCTGGACGACAGCCGTGTAAGGCAATTGGTGCAATTGGTTACTCAAGGGCACTTCGGGCAGCTGTTTATCACTGATACTCATAAGGAGCGTACCGAAGCTGTAGTACAACAAATAGGGTTACCTTATGAAATGATTGAGGTTAGGTGCGAGCCGCAAGAGTGACAACTAAAGACTAAGGACTAATTCTAAATACTAAATTAAAATGAACACACATCTATTAGAAGAAACTAAGATAGCTCACCCTCGCTTTGTTTCTCCTACTGAAGAAACCATAACAAAATACCGAATGACACATTCTGAAGAAGAAGCCGTTTTAAGAGGACTAAAAGATAAAGAAATGGGAAAGGTTTCTTCACAAGAGGAAGTAGAACGAGAAATAGAAGCGTTATTATGGTCATAATATGGTCGGTGCGAGCCGCACAGGCAATTTTAGTCGTTAGATAATATGTAAGAGTGATAGCTAAAGACTAACAACTTAAAACAAAGGACTAATTCTAAATACTAAATAACAATAACTAACAATGAGCAAGAAAAAAGCGACTGTTACCAACCCAACACGAGTTACTACCCCTGCAAAGTCTGCGCCTGTAACGGCAACGGCAAAAGCAGGTGATGCCCCCCAAAACTGGCTGCTAAACGCCTTGGCAGCACTACTACTGATAGCTTATGGTTACGTAACGGTAATCACCCCCAACTGGATGGCTTTTGACTCTAACGCTACTAAGTTCTACACTTTTGCTATCCTTAACCTCATAGTGGTAGCCTTGGTATTTCTCATCAAAGAGTTTAGAGACCGCACCCAAGTGCTTTTTGGCTTTTTTAGCAACAAAATAGGTATTGCCTATTGTGTGATTATGGTCTTTGCCTTGCTGTCGTTCTCTAAAGCGATTGATGTGGAAGAGGCTATATTGCACTATTCTAAAATATTTATCGTATTTACAGCGGCGTGGATGGTATCGGCGCTAGTAATTTTCAACAAAAAGAACCTCGTGCCTTTAGCTGTGGCAATGACTTTCTTATTGCTTTATGATTTTGTCATTACCATACAAGGGGTAAAAGGGGTCATCAAAGGATTAGATAACGCCTTTAGTTACAATATCAAGGGGGGATACTCTAACAAGAACATCTTGGCATCGGCAATGTTTATCAAGCTGCCTTTTGCCATTTGGTTGTTTTACTTCAGAAAAGAAATGTGGCAACGTACTTTGGGCGCCGCAGGTATATTGGCAGGCACAATGGCTATCTTCTTTATGAGTACCCGTTCGTTCTATTTGGCTACGATTATCACGATTATCATCTTTATTGTTTATGGTGCTATCGACTTTTTCGTATTCAAACGCCGTGAAATTGGCAAAAAAGTACTGATGCACTTGGCGATTGCCTTAGTTGCCTTTGGGATATTCTCATTTGTACAAAACTTTTTATACCCACAAGAGTTGCGCGAAAGTACGAACTTTGGGGCTCGTTTGGCTACCGTTGCCAGCGAGGAAAACAGCAGTAACAACTTGCGTAAAACAGCTTGGCTAATTACCACTACCGATATGATTCCTAATGATCCTATCTTGGGGGTAGGTATTGGAAACTGGAAAGTGCGCTTTTTGCAATACGAAAACTCGTACAGTCCGCACTACATTTATATGTACAAAAACCACAACGACTTTTTGGAGCTCACTGCCGAAGCGGGTATTTTTGCAGGGTTGGCGTTTGTAGCTATCTTCCTTTTGGCAGCTTATTACTTTTTGTGGAGTACTTATAGGCGCAAGGATAGCAAGCAAGAGTATTGGTTTTTCTTACCGCTCTTTGGACTTTTTGCTTACTCATTTGATGCTTTCTTTAACTTTCCGCAAGACCGCCCTGAAATACAAGCCTTATTTAGTATTTTCGTAGGGATAGCTGTGGGATTGGGTGTAATTTATTACCGAAAGAAACGCGAGGAGGCTAGCGAAAGTGCTCCTAAACAGTTGCCACTAATGGCAGTAGGCTTTATAGGCTTAATAGCTTTGGCTACAGCAGCGATAAATGTGATGGTAGAACGTATGTACTTCGATTCTTCTAAAATGCAACGTATGATAAAAGAAGAACAAAGCAACGTGCGCCCTACCAAATCAACTGGTGAGTTCCTAATACGCAACTATCCGCGCGTGCCGAACCTTACGGCGGTGGCAGAGCCTGTGGATGTGGAAAAAGCACGCTACCTGATAGACGAACAAAAGTTTGACCAAGCACGCAAGGTGCTACAAACTATCAATTATCACCCTTACGATGCGCGTCCTGAATACTTTATGGCAGTATCGTACTTTATGGAACCCGAAAAGAACAACGACAGTATTTATAAATACGCTCACAAAGCGCGTATGATAAAACCTAATTTCTTTGGAGCATTAAACTTAGAAACTTTTGCGCTGAACAATATGGGCAAAGAGCAAGAGTCTATCCACTTGCTAAAACAGTATTTAGGTTTAGAAAAAGATAGTACTGCGGTAATACCTAAATGGAAACAGACACTTAAAAAATTCCGTATAGATGTAGATGAGGCAGCAATGTACTACAAGCGCACCAATGAGCCACAAGCGTGGAATGCCTTGGCTTACTTGCAAGAAAAGAACGGAATGATAGCCGATGCTAAAGCTACTATTGATAGTGCTTTTGTATATATTCCTGATAATGCTGATATTGTAAATAACCGTAACAAACTTACCTCACGAGTGCAGGTGGAGCAATTTATGCCACTTTATGCTGAAGCGGTAAATTATTACAATACTCAGCGCTTTGATGAGGCTGCTAAAGTATTTTCGGCTTTCTTAGAAAAAGTACCTGCGCATATAGAAGCGTACCGCTTGCGTGCGTTCTGTTACTATAACTTGGGTCAGTATCAAAAAGTAATTGCCGATATTAACCAAATAGAGGCTTTGGGCGTAGTAGTAGACCCCGTACTGAACAACTATCGCGGTTCGTGCTACTATATGCTGGGCAATAAAGCTAATGCTAAAGTGTATTTTGAAAAGGCAGCAAATGAAGGGAATGCCGATGCTAAAAAGAATTTAAGTACACTTAGTTTCTAACAATAATGAGCTATGTATAAAAAACAAATTCTAACGGAAAAGGAGATTGAGGTGATGTTACACCGTTTGGCTTGCGAGCTGATAGAAAATCACAATGATTTTTGCGATACGGTATTTATCGGGATTCAGCCTCGTGGTACTTATTTGGCTAAGCGACTATTGGCACTACTCACTACGCACTACGGTATTAAGAATATTCCTTTTGGGTTACTGGATATTACGTTTTTCCGTGATGATTTTAGGCGTAATGCGCGTCCGTTAGAGGCGAACTCTACTGCCATTGATTTTATAGTAGAAAACAAACGTGTGGTGTTTATAGATGATGTGCTATACACAGGGCGCAGCATCAGGGCTGCCCTCACGGCACTACAATCATTTGGGCGACCTTCGGAAGTGGCTTTATTGGTACTAATTGACAGACGCTTTAGCAGGCACTTGCCCATACAACCCGACTATACAGGGAAGCAAGTAGATGCTATCAACGAAGAGCGGGTGGTAGTACACTGGCAAGAAAACGCTGGTGAAGATGCGGTATATATAGAGCGTAAAAAAGACGAAACATTATGATTATATCATTACTCACGGCTTTTATAGTGCTTAACACTCTCTTGAAACTGAGTTTTTGGAAAACGTGGCAGGCTGCTATCTTTGGGGCTATTACGTTCTTATTTGTGTGGTTGTGTACGGATTATGCTTCGGAACAGTCGCAAGTAACTTTAGAGGGCTTGCTAAACAACCCTAATGTGCTGAGTAATATCACGGTGTTGCTCACGGTAGAGACGGGGGTGTGTATGGCGTTTTGCTTTGTAGCACTGCAATGTGTTTTTAAGGGTAAAGAAAGCAAATGGCACAACATATTGCAGTGGTATCCTAACTTATTGTTGTTTCCTGCTTTGTTTTACGCACTCACTCAGGCGATATTTTACTTTTCGGGGGTATCGTTTGCTCAAATTGCTTTGGGTGTAGGCGGGATAGCCTTTGCCGTGATTGTAGGGGGTGCCTTGGGAATAAAGAATTTGTTGCCCGAAAAAGACCTCAGGCTGGAACTGCATTTTCTTATTAGCTTGCTCATCACGCTACTGGGGCTTATCAGTACTGCCAATGGACAAATCATCTACGTACCCCAAAGCGAACCGCTAAACCTGAAAGTGCTGGGTGCTACTTTTGTATTTTTTATCACACTCTTTGCCATAGGCTTCGGGCTAAACAAGGGTTATTGGCATCTGAAACAGAAAAACAAACTATAATACTTAAACAATTTATTATGAAAAGAAACCTTATAACATTCATTGCCTTTAGTGCTTTCCTGACGGTGGGTAGTGTGGCTTGTTACGGACAAGTAACTATCAACCAGCCAGCAAGTATAGCTGAGCTTATGGAACTGAAAAAAGAAGTGGCTCGCAATGAGAGTGCTTACCAAGTGCAGGTGTACAATGGGAACATCAACGATGCGAACCGTGTGCTTCTGGAGCTTAAAAACTCGCAAAAGAATCAGCCTGTATCCTTAGTATTTGAGTCGCCAAATTACAAAGTGCGTTTGGGGAGCTTCCGCACGCGCTTAGAGGCTGAGAAGAATTTATTAGAAATAAAAAAAACGTATCCTGCTGCTTTTGTTGTGGGACTAAAACAATAGTGGGTTTCCGTAAGAAGTATGTTTAAGAAAAACTCGCTGCGATTTCAGATTTTTTTGAGTATGACCTTATTGGTGGTGGTATCATTTGCTATATTGGCATTTGTGCTTATAAAGCAATACCGCAATCAGGCATTAGAATATCACGATGAGCGCTTGATAGATAAGGAAAACCAAATAAAGATGCAAATCAAATACGTGTTTTCGCAAACTACTTTCCCTGTTGAAACTCATTATATTCCGCTGATATTCAGAGAGGATATTTATACTATTGCCAACATTCAGAACCTGAATTTTGCACTTTATGACCTTGACGGGCTTTTGCTAAAGAGCTCGAAAGCTTCGCTATCACCTGACCAAGATGCTTTTTTTATTTCGCCTTATGTGCTTCAGCAACTGTCATCTACCGTTGATAAGCGAATTGTAGAACAACACGAATTTGCGGGACGTGGCTACCAAACCTCTTATAGTTATATCACCGACCTGCAATTTAAGCCTATTGCCATACTCAATATTCCTTATTTTGAGAATGACACTTTCAACGAACGTGCTTTGGAGGGGTCACTTTACAAATTGGGGATTGTATATGTATCGTTGTTGGTAGTGGCGTTGTGGGTGGCTTATATCATTTCTAAATACATTACCAAATCGCTCAAAACGATAGAAAGCAGGCTGCAAAAGACGCGCTTATCAGGAAATGAGAAGATAAAACTAAAATCGGCACCTACGGAAATAAGTGAGCTGGTAATTGCTTATAATGGTATGATAGACGAGATTGAGAATAGCAAGGCACTATTGGCACAATCGGAACGGGAACAGGCGTGGCGCGATATGGCGAAACAGGTAGCGCACGAAATTAAAAATCCTCTTACGCCGATGAGGCTATCGGTGCAAAGTTATCAGCGAAAAGCTAACCGCGAAGCACAAACGATAGAAGATACTAATGAATTTTGCGAATCGCTCATTCAACAGATTGATATACTGAGCAATATCTCTACTGCGTTTTCGGCACTTACTAATATGCCTCCTAAAAATGATGAACGGCTTGACTTTGTAACAGTTGTAAAACGTACTTTAGACATTTTCAATAGTCCTTATATTAGGTTTGTTTGTTCTGCTGATGAAATAATATCGGTATTTGACAAAGACCAGCTGGGGCGTGTGATTACCAACCTCGTAAAGAATGCGTTGCAGGCTACCGAAAATGTAACAAGCCCTGAAATAGAGGTGTTTTTAACTGCTGACAAACAGCACATTACAATAAAGGTAAGGGATAATGGAACGGGGATTGCCGAGCGGGATCGCGATAAGATATTTGAGCCTAAATTTACTACTAAAAGCAGTGGTAGCGGGCTGGGACTGGCAATGGTAAAAAACATTGTATTGTCGTACAACGGGCAAATTAGTTTTAGTAGTGAGGAAGGCAAGGGGAGTGAATTTGTAATAATTTTAAAAAAACTTTTGTAGGTTTGGAAAAAAGTTGTACCTTTGCTGCCCTCAAAAAAATATTATAGCATCTTATAAGCCAAACAGTTATGGAGTTAGTACGCTTATTTATCAAACGAATATCGTATAACCAGTCGCAGAACGATGCTTTTGTGCTGATAATGCACGAATTAGAATCCGACCTAAAACTGCCTATTGTAGTGGGGGCTTTTGAGGCACAATCTATAGCATTAGAGCTGGAAAAGAATATTATCCCCCCTCGCCCACTCACTCACGACCTATTTAAGATATTCGCCGATACTTTTAATATCAAGATGAAACGAGTAGTGATTTACCGCTTAGAAGAAGGTATATTCTACTCGAATATGTTGTGCGTACAGGGCAAAAAAGAATATACTATTGAGGCTCGTACTAGTGATGCTATCGCCTTAGCGCTACGCTTCAAAGCTCCAATTTATACTTATAGAGAAATTATAGAAAAAGCAGGAATTGACATTCCACTTACTAACGAAGAAAAAAAACAAGGTACTGATGTACCTAATAATCATATAGAAGAAGAAAACACTCATAACCGTTATAGTAATTTTTCATTGGAAGAATTAAAAAACCTACTAAATGAGTGCATAACGAAGGAAGATTATGACGAAGCTGCCCTGATACGTGATGAAATTATACGTAGGGACGGTTCCTTTGAATGAGTTAAAAACAAAAAAGAATGAAAAAAAGAATACTATTTACTTTACTAAGTAGCTTGGCTACCTTAGCAAGCTTTGCGCAAAACACTGCGGCAACCCCTACTACAACAGATACTTTACAAATAGTAAAAAGTGAAGGACTCACTGCCGAAGGTCTCTTACGTGGGGTGATTGGAATGGTAAGTCTCTTATTAATAGCCTTTATCTTCAGTAGCAATAGGCGTGCTATCAATTGGCGAACCGTAGGCATAGGGCTCTTACTGCAAATAGGTATCGCCATTGGAATCTTAAAAGTAAGCTTTGTTCAGCAAATATTTGATTTTGTGGGAGGTATCTTTGTACTAATCTTGGATTTCACCCGCGCAGGAAGTGATTTTCTATTAGGTAACTTAGTAAATACGGAGAGTGTGGGGTATATATTTGTGTTTCAAGTGCTGCCCACGATTGTGTTTTTCTCGGCACTTACCTCATTGTTATTCTATTTAGGAATAATACAAGTGGTAGTACGTGGTATGGCTTTGGTTCTTTCTAAGCTACTGAATATTTCTGGTGCAGAGAGCTTGTCGGTAACAGGGAATATCTTTTTAGGACAAACAGAAGCACCCCTAATGATAAAAGCCTATCTTTCTAAAATGACCCGTTCTGAAATTTTATTGGTTATGATAGGAGGTATGGCAACCGTAGCGGGAGGCGTAATGGCATCGTATATACAGTATTTAGGGGGTAATGACCCTGTTATGCGATTGATGTTTGCAAGGCATTTATTGGCTGCTTCGGTAATGGCAGCCCCTGGTGCAATCGTAATCTCTAAGATACTATACCCACAAACAGAAAAATTTTCTAATGATTCACACGTATCTATGGAAAATGTAGGCTCTAATGTATTAGATGCTATTGCCAACGGTACCACAGATGGATTAAAATTAGCAGCCAATGTAGGAGCAATGCTCTTAGTTTTTGTAGCTTTTATAGCAATGCTCAACTACATACTCAATTGGATAGGAGGTTTGGGTACAGACAATATACCTTCACTAAACCAAATTATTGCTGAAAACACTGTTTATTCGGGACTTTCACTCGAAATGATATTAGGAACTATCTTTTCACCTGTAATGTGGCTGATAGGCATTGCAAAAGAAGATGTGATGCTAATGGGGCAACTATTAGGTATTAAGCTTGCCTCATCAGAATTTGTAGCTTATACACAGTTAAGTATTCTAAAAGATATAGCGAGCGCCCCCCATTTGATGTACAACAAGTCTGTCATCATTGCCACTTATATGCTCTGCGGATTTGCTAATTTTGCCTCAATAGGCATACAAATAGGCGGTATAGGAGCACTTGCACCAAACCAGCGCAAAACCCTGTCAGAATTCGGTTTAAAAGCAGTTTTAGGAGGCTCGTTAGCTTCACTAATGTCAGCTACTATTGCAGGAATGATAATAGGATAAAGATAAAAAAATATTTTAGATACTCATAATATAAATATCTAATCAACAAAAAAGCTGCCCATTAAGGCAGCTTTTTTATTTCTTTATTTATTATTTATTCAGCAGCTGGAGCTTCAGCAGCAGCTTGTTGCTCAGTAGCAGCTTTCTTCTTACCACGGCGAGTAGTACGTTTTTTAGCTACTTTTGCAGCATTATAAGTAGTATTATAATCTACAAACTCTATCATCGCCATTTCAGCATTATCGCCCAAACGATTACCCAATTTAATAATACGAGTATATCCTCCAGGACGGTCGCCCACTTTAGTAGCTACTTCCTTGAAAAGCTCAGTAACAGCATATTTGTTGCGCAATTTGCTAAATACAATACGGCGATTGTGCGTAGTATCTTCTTTAGATTTTGTTACCAAAGGTTCTACAAACAATTTAAGAACCTTAGCTTTAGCCAAAGTCGTATTGATACGTTTGTGCTCAATCAAAGATGAAGCCATATTAGCAAGCATCGAATTTCTATGAGCAGTTTTTCTTCCTAAATGATTTATTTTATTTCCGTGTCTCATTGTTTCTAATTAAATAATGCCAGAAAGCAAGTTAATCCTTATCTAATTTGTATTTTGATATATCCATACCAAAAACAAGCCCCTTATTCGCCACAAGCTCATCAAGCTCTATAAGCGATTTCTTACCAAAGTTTCTGAACTTCATCAAGTCAGCTTTGTTAAACGACACCAATTCTCCTAATGTCTCTACATCAGCCGCCTTTAAGCAGTTAAGCGCCCTAACCGATAAATCCATATCCACAAGCTTTGTTTTAAGCATCTGGCGCATATGCAATGATTCCTCATCATAAGCATCCGTTTGTGCCACCTCATCAGCTTCAAGCGTAATACGCTCGTCCGAAAACAGCATAAAGTGATGTATCAGTATTTTAGCAGCCTCTGTAAGGGCTAATTTTGGGTGTATAGACCCGTCCGTTTTAATATCAAAAACTAATTTTTCGTAGTCAGTTTTTTGTTCAACACGGTAATTCTCAATAGAATACTTAACATTCTTTATAGGTGTAAATATCGAATCCGTAGCGATAGTCCCTATCGGTGCGTTATGTTTCACATTCTCCTCAGCCGATACATAACCACGTCCTTTTTCTATGGTAATAGTTATCGTAAAAGAAGCGGTAGTCTCCATATTGCATATAAGCAATTCAGGGTTCAACACCTGAAAATTAGAGAGCACCTTTTGAAAATCACCGGCAGTCAATTGCTTTTTACCAGAAACATTGATAGTAGCCGTTTCCTCTTCTATATCCTCCACTTGGTGTTTGAAACGCACCTGTTTTAAGTTCAGAATGATTTCTGTAACATCCTCCCTTACACCTGGTATCGTAGAAAACTCGTGTTCTACCTTATCAAATTTCACAGAAGTAATAGCAAAACCTTCTAACGAAGAAAGCAACACCCTGCGCAATGCGTTACCAACGGTTAAACCATAACCTGGTTCCAAAGGGCGAAACTCAAATCGCCCCTCGAAATCAGATGATTCAATCATTATAACTTTATCTGGTTTTTGAAAGTTAAATAATGCCATATTATGACTGCTGTCTTTTTTATTTATTATTTAGAGTACAACTCTACGATTAACTGTTCTTTAATATTCTCAGGAATCTGAATACGTTGAGGCACTGCTACAAAAGTACCCTCCAACTTCTCAGGATTCCAAGTAAGCCATTCATATACACTGCTATTTGCAGCCAATGAATTCTCTATAACACTTAGTGATTTCGATTTCTCACGCACACCCACTACATCACCAGGACGCAATGTATACGATGGAATATTTACGATTTCACCATTTACAGTAATGTGACGATGCGATACCAATTGGCGTGCAGCACTACGTGTAGGCGCAATACCCATACGATACACTACATTGTCCAAACGTGATTCACACAATTGAAGAAGCACCTCACCTGTAATGTGTTTACTCCTTTTTGCCTTTTCATACAAATTATGAAATTGCTTTTCCAATATACCATAAGTATATTTAGCCTTTTGTTTCTCTTGTAGCTGAATAGCATATTCCGAGCGTTTCGCTCTACGGCGTGCAATACCGTGTTGTCCAGGAGGATAATTCTTCTTCTCAAACGATTTATCATCCCCGAAAATAGCTTCACCAAATTTACGAGCTATTTTAGTTTTTGGTCCTGTATATCTTGCCATTTTTATTAGTTTATGTGAAAGGTAATTATGAATTAAGGCATTCCTTCGATAATAATTTAACCCCTCTTTTACTTGTTAGTACTCTACTTTATTAAACTCTACGTTTTTTAGGAGGACGACATCCATTGTGTGGTAGCGGAGTAACATCAATAATCTCAGTTACCTCAATACCCGCATTGTGAATTGTACGTATTGCCGATTCCCTACCATTTCCAGGACCCTTTACATACACTTTCACCTTCTTTAGTCCAGCGTCAAAAGCCACCTTTGCAGCATCTTCTGCAGCCACTTGGGCAGCATAAGGAGTATTCTTCTTAGAACCCCTAAAATTCATCTTCCCAGCCGATGACCACGCAATCACGTCCCCTTTCTTATTCGTAAGAGAAATGATTATGTTGTTGAAAGTAGCCGAGATATGTGCCTCACCTACCGACTCTACTACAACTTTCCTCTTCTTAGAGACCTTTGCATTTTTTGCATTCTGTTTTGCCATACTTTTAACTAATTATTATTTAGTCGCCTTCTTCTTGTTAGCAACAGTTTTTCTTTTACCTTTCCTTGTACGAGAGTTATTCTTCGTCTTTTGCCCACGCAATGGCAAACCATTACGATGGCGAATACCACGATAACATCCAATATCCATCAAACGCTTAATGTTCAACTGAATCTCTGAACGTAGTTCACCCTCAATCTTATAAGACGCAACCACCTCGCGAATACGGCTGATCTCATCATCATTCCATTCGCTTACCTTTGTGTCTTCATTCACCTGAGCTCTATCTAATATCTCTTTAGCTCTACTTTTTCCGATACCAAAGATGTAAGTTAAACCAATAACCCCTCTCTTGTTCTTTGGTAAATCAATACCTGCAATTCGTGCCATAATTATCCTTGTCTTTGTTTAAATTTAGGATTCTTTTTGTTGATTACATACAACCGTCCCTTTCTGCGCACTATAATGCACTCGGAACTCCTCTTTTTAATTGATGCTCTTACTTTCATTCTTTTTATTTATATAAAATTGGAAATGAGTGTGCAAAGCTACAACTTTTTTTTATATTAGCACCATTATTATGCCAAAAATATTACAAATCATTGCAACAACACCCCCATTTTTGCGTCATTATTATCACCTAAGATACTATGTATCAGTACTTTTTTATGATTGCTAATTCTTCAACCCTAAACGTTGAAAAATTAGCAACCAGAAAAAAAATGTTCAAAAAACACCTAATACCGGTAGGTAATACGAGCCTTGCTCAAATCATACGGACTCATCTCAAGCTTCACCTTATCACCCGGTAAAAGCTTAATGTAATGCATCCGCATTTTACCCGATATATGCGCTATCACCACGTGCCCATTGTCCAATTCTACCCTGAACATCGCATTTGATAACGATTCCACTATCGTACCGTCTTGTTCTATTGCTGCCTGTTTAGCCATATACAATTAAGATGCTTTTCTATTTTTACCCGTCTTCATCAGTCCATCATAATGACGATTTAACAAGTACGAATTCACTTGCTGCATAGTATCAATAGCAACACCCACCAAAATCAATAGTGAAGTACCACCATAAAATAACGCCCATTGATCCTGCATACCTATAATCTTAAGCATAGATGGAAAGATAGCCACCAAAGCTATAAATATAGCACCAGGTAAAGTAATCAACGACATTATCTTATCCAAATAATCACCCGTTTCCTTACCAGGGCGTATCCCAGGTATAAAACCTCCACTACGCTTCAAATCATCAGCCATCTTATTAGTAGGCACTGTAATTGCAGTATAAAAATACGTAAAAAGTATAATCATAGCCGCAAACAATAAATTATACCAAAAACCAAAGATGTCCGAAAATGCAGCCTGAACATTCTTTGCAAATTCCGACTGTGATAAACCAGCCACCGTTGCAGGTACAAACATCAATGCCTGAGCAAAAATAATAGGCATCACACCCGCAGCGTTCAATCGCAAAGGTATATATTGGCGCGCTCCAAATACATTCTTCTCAGTTGCCACACCACCATCAGCAGTCCTACGAGCATACTGTACAGGAATTTGGCGCACCGCCTTTATAAGGTAAATACACAACAATACAATTACAAACCACAAAATCACCTCTATCAGTATAAGCATCAGCCCACCGTTACTCGCCGTCAAGCGAGACGCAACCTCCGCCGCAAAAGCACGAGGAAAACGAGCTATGATACCCACCATAATCAATAACGAAATACCATTACCAATACCCTTATCAGTGATCTTTTCGCCCAGCCACATCGCAAAAATAGTACCAGTAACCAAAATAATTACCGCAGGAACTATAAAGCCCAAGCCCTTGCCCAATACAAACGCGCTGTCAGGTACACCAAGACGGTTAATACCATACAAATAAACAGGCGCCTGTACAAGACAAATAGCTATCGTTAGCCAACGTGTGATTTGGTTTATCTTCCTACGCCCACTTTCACCCTCTTTTTGTAACTTTTGTAAATAAGGAATCGCAATACCCATCAGCTGTACAACAATCGAAGCCGATATGTAAGGCATAATCCCCAATGCAAATATAGAAGCATTGGAAAACGCCCCACCGGTAAATGCATTCAATATATCCAACAAGCCACCTCCAGAAGTCCTACTCGCAAGCTCGTGTAGTTGTGCTGAATCAATACCTGGCAATACAATATGAGCCCCAAAACGATATACCAACAATACTCCCAAAGTAAGTATAATCCTATTCTTAAGCTCCTCTATCTTCCAAATATTGGTCAAGTTCTCGATAAACTTCTTCATAAATAAATTTTAGTATTACAAACCTACAGCCTCACCTCCAGCTGCCTCTATCGCAGCCTTAGCTTTAGCAGTAAATTTATGAACCGATACTTTTAGTTTCGCTTTTAGTTCTCCTCCACCCAATATCTTTACATTATCAGTACTTTTTACAAGGTGTAACTGAACTAAGGTTTCCAAACTCACCTCATCTTTCACACGTCCTGCATCCACCAATTCTTGCAATTTAGAAAGGTTGATACCCACGTATTCCTTACGATTAAAGTTCTTAAAACCAAACTTTGGTACGCGTCTTTGCAAAGGCATTTGGCCACCCTCAAAACCTACCTTGCGAGCATAGCCCGAACGTGATTTCGCTCCTTTGTGACCACGTGTAGAAGTTCCTCCTTTTCCAGAACCCTGTCCACGACCCACGCGCTTCCCATCTTTGTGTGTTGAACCCAATGCGGGTTGTAAATTACTTAAACTCATAATTTTGCACAAAATAATTATTTAACTTCCTCTACAGAAATTAAGTGTTTTACCTTATTAATCATCCCAACAATGCTGGGCGTAGCATCGTGCTCTACACTCACACCTATACGTGTAAGTCCCAAAGCCTCAAGCGTAAGTTTTTGGTTCTTAGGTCGCTTAATGCTACTCTTCACCTGTGTTACTCTCAATTTTCCCATAGTTCCTTCACTATTAACCTTTAAACAATTTTTCCAATGTAATACCACGTTGTGCCGCAATAGTCTTCGCACTGCGAAGCTGCAACAAAGCATCAAACGTAGCCTTTACCACATTGTGAGGGTTAGACGAACCTTGTGATTTAGAAAGCACGTTATGAATCCCTACCGATTCCAATACCGCACGTACCGCACCACCAGCAATTACTCCAGTACCCTCAGTAGCAGGCTGTAAAAATACACGCGCACCACCAAATTTACCTTTTTGTTCGTGAGGCAAAGTAGTACCATTCAAAGGAATACGCACCAAATTCTTCTTTGCATCCTCTACCGCTTTCGCAATAGCTTCCGAAACCTCTTTAGATTTCCCTAAGCCGTGCCCTACAACGCCATTCTCGTCTCCCACTACCACTATAGCCGAAAAACCAAATGCACGCCCTCCTTTTGTTACCTTAGTAACTCGTTGCACGCCTACCAAGCGATCCTTCAATTCCAATCCACTTGGCTTTACATATTCTACATTTCTATACTTCTGATACATAATTAATTAGAATTTAAGTCCGCCTTCTCTCGCACCATCTGCCAACGATTTTACACGCCCGTGATACAAATAACCACCTCGGTCAAAAGATACCTTTTCAATACCTTGTTTCAAAGCCTTTTCAGCAATAGCCTTGCCCACCAAAGCAGCCTTCTCAGTCTTAGTACCCTTTGCAGCACTTATTTCCTTATCACGTGATGAAGCCGATAAAAGTGTATGCCCTTTAGTATCATCTATGAGTTGCACATAAATCTCATTATTGCTCCTAAAAACAGCCAATCGTGGTTGCTCCGCAGAACCCTTTACTATCTTCCTGATTCTGCTCTTAATACGATGCCTTCTTTCTATTTTTGTTAATGCCATAATTCTATCTATTAAGCTGATTTACCTGCTTTTCTTCTCAACACTTCTCCCACAAACTTAACCCCTTTACCTTTGTAAGGCTCTGGTTTACGGAAACTACGTATCTTAGCAGCTACCTGTCCTAAAAGTTGTTTGTCGTGAGAAGTCAACTTTATTATTGGGTTCTTACCTTTTTCGTTCACAGTCTCAAGCTTCACCTCGCTTGGCAACTCCAACAAAATATTGTGCGAAAAACCAAGAGCTAAGTCTAGCTTTTGCCCTTGATTTGTTGCACGGTAACCTACCCCCACTAATTCTAATTCTTTAGTGAACCCTACCGATACTCCTATCACCATATTGTTCACCAAAGCACGGTATAAACCGTGTTTCGCATTCTGGTCTTTCGTATCAGCCGTAGTTTCAAACACTAAATGTCCATCCTCTTGCTTTACAGCAATGTCTTTAACCTCTTGGGTCAATTCGCCTAATTTCCCTTTTACAGTTACTACGTTATCCTTTATGGTAACAGTAACTCCTGCAGGAATATTGATGGGTGCTTTACCTATTCTTGACATCCTTTTTTGTCTTTTTAATTGATTAGTAAACGTAACAAATTACTTCCCCTCCTATGTTTAGCTCACGAGCCTTTTTACCTGTCATCACGCCTTGTGATGTCGAGATAATAGCAATACCCAAGCCATTCAATACACGTGGAAGATTATCAGCCCCAGCATACTTTCTAAGTCCTGGACGGCTCGCTCTTTCTATATGCCTAATAACTGGTTCTTTAGTAACCTTATCGTATTTCAAAGCTATTTTGATGGTACCTTGCACAGTACTCTCATCATCAAATTTATAGCTAAGTATATACCCTTGGTCAAAAAGAATCTTTGTAATTTCCTTCTTCAATTTCGATGCAGGAATCTCCACTATTCTATGACCAGCGCTATTAGCATTTCTAATTCTTGTTAAATAATCTGCGATAGGATCTGTATACATAATTCTGTCCTTTTAATTAATTACCAACTTGCTTTCTTTACTCCAGGAATTAATCCCTTGTTTGCCATTTCGCGGAATAATACACGTGAAATTCCAAAAGTACGCATATACCCTTTAGGACGCCCTGTAAGTTTGCAACGGTTGTGCAAGCGTACAGGCGAAGCATTTTTAGGAAGCTTTTGTAGTGCTTCATAATCCCCAGCCTCTTTCAATGCTTTGCGTTTCGCAGCATATTTTGCCACCAATCTTTGTCTTTTCACCTCGCGGGCTTTCATTGATTCTTTAGCCATATACTTAGTTCTTTTTAAAAGGTAATCCTAATTCGCTCAATAATGATTTCGCTTCCTTGTCAGTATGCGCCGATGTTACAAACGTAATATCCATACCCGCTATCCTATTGATCTTGTCAATATCTATTTCAGGAAAAATAATCTGTTCCGTAACACCCAAATTATAGTTTCCACGACCGTCAAAACCATCAGCCTTTACCCCTTGAAAATCCCTTACTCGTGGTAATGCCGCTGTAATCAAACGATCCAAAAACTCATACATACGCTCCCCGCGCAATGTAACCTTAGCTCCAATAGCCATTCCCTTACGCAATTTGAAAGACGCAACGTCCTTCTTAGAGTAAGTAGCTATCGCTTTCTGTCCTGTAATCTTCGTAAGCTCATCAATAGCATAATCTATTTGCTTCTTATCAGCCACTGCCGAACCCACTCCACGGCTCACCACTATTTTTTCAAGCTTTGGAACCTGCATTACATTCTTGTAGCCAAATTCTTCCTTTAGAGCCGCCACTATGCGCTCTTTGTATTCTTGTTTTAATCTAGGTACGTAAGCCATATTATATTACTACATTAGATTTTTTAGAAACTCTCACTTTCTTACCTTCTCTTAGTTCATAACCCACACGAGTCGCTTTTTTCGTCTTAGGGTCTATAAGCGCAAGGTTCGATACGTGAATAGATGCCTCTTTTTTCACTATGCCTCCTTGAGGGTTTTGAGCACTAGGTTTCGTGTGTTTGCTCGCCAAATTAAGTCCCTCAACAATCGCTCTGTTTTTCTCACGATCCACACGTAACACCTTGCCTTCTTTACCTTTTTCGTCTCCAGCAATAACTCTTACGGTATCACCTTTTTTAATTTTTACTTTCATCAACTTTGCAATTTAAATATTAAAGTACTTCAGGCGCCAACGAAACAATCTTCATAAATTGCTTATCGCGAAGCTCCCTTGCTACAGGCCCAAATACACGGGTACCCCTCATCTCTCCTGCCGCATTCAATAGAACACAAGCATTCTCATCAAAACGGATATAAGAACCATCAGCACGGCGTACCTCTTTCTTAGTCCTTACTACCACTGCGGTCGATACCTGCCCCTTCTTTACGTTACCGTTAGGGGTAGCCTCTTTCACAGTTACCACAATCTTATCACCTACTGAAGCGTAACGTCTCTTGGTACCGCCAAGTACTCGTATCGTTAAAACCTCTTTTGCCCCAGTATTGTCAGCTACTTTTAGTCTCGATTCTTGTTGTACCATAATTACTTAGCTCTTTCAATGATTTCTACTAATCTCCAACATTTGGTCTTGCTCAATGGGCGTGTTTCCATTATGCGCACTGTATCTCCAATGTTGCAATCGTTCTTCTCATCGTGTGCTACATATTTCTTTGTGCGCAACACGAATTTACCATACATAGGGTGTTTTACACGTTTTACTTCCGATACAACGATAGATTTATCCATTTTGTTGCTCGTAACAACTCCTATCCTTTCTTTTCTTAAATTTCTTTTTTCCATAAGGTAACTCTCCAGAATTATTGTAATTCTCTTTTAGTTAACTCGCTATACAATCTCGCTACCGTTCTCCTCAAAGTACGTAACTGTATAGGTTTCTCTATTGAAGAAATTGCGTGCTGTAGTTTTAGTTCAGCATACGTTTTCTTATACTCACCAAGCTTATCTTGTAGCTCGGCAACTGTCAATTTACTAATTTCAGACTGCTTCATCGCTCTTTGAATTAATTTTGTTGATAATCACGCGCTACTACAAGCTTCGTCCTCACAGGCAATTTCTGTGCAGCCAAGCGCAACGCTTCCTTAGCTACCTCCATAGGCACTCCACCTACTTCAAACAATATTCTACCTGGTTTCACTACAGCTGCCCAATATTCTACAGCTCCTTTCCCTTTACCCATACGCACTTCCAAAGGCTTCTTGGTAATAGGTTTATCCGGAAAAATCTTTATCCATAACTGCCCCTCACGTTTCATATAACGAGTCGCAGCCACACGAGCCGACTCTATTTGGCGCGAAGTGATAAATGCAGAATCCAAAGATTTGATACCGAACATACCATTTGAAAGCAAAGTACCTCTATGAGCCACCCCTTTCATTCTACCTTTCTGTTGTTTGCGATATTTCGTTCTTTTAGGTTGTAACATCTCTTTTTCTCTTTATTAATTACTTTTTACGACGCGCCTTCTTGGGTGCTCCACCTGCAGGCTTGTCACTATTCTTACCCGAGAAACCACTACCACCTACATTCTTTTTGCTCATTCCCACAAGCGGTGATAAATCTCTCTTACCGTAAACTTCGCCCTTCATAATCCACACCTTAATACCCATACGTCCATAGGTAGTATGTGCTTCTCCAATAGCGTAGTCTATATCAGCCCTGAAAGTAGATAGAGGAATACGTCCCTCTTTGAAACTTTCAGAACGTGCCATTTCAGCACCATTCAAGCGTCCCGAAATCATCACTTTTATACCCTCAGCATTCATTCTCATAGCCGAAGCAATCGCCATCTTAATCGCACGTTTGTAAGAAACACGACCCTCTATTTGATGTGCAATACTTGCCGCTACCAACGCCGCATCCAATTCAGGGCGTTTAATTTCAAAAATGTTTATCTGAACATCCTTTCCAGTGATTTTCTTCAACTCTTCTTTCAGTTTATCTACCTCTTGCCCGCCTTTACCTATAATGATACCAGGACGTGCCGTAGTGATAGTTACCGTTACAAGATTGAATGTGCGTTCTATTATTACGTGAGCTACACTAGCTTTTGATAAACGAGTTTGAACATATTTTCTGATTTTGTCGTCTTCAGCTAGTTTGTCTCCGTAGTCATTGCCACCATACCAGCTAGACTCCCATCCTCTGATAATGCCAAGGCGATTCCCGATTGGATTTGTTTTTTGTCCCATAGTTTATCTTAGCTTTCTGTATTATTGTTTTTAGCCCCTAACACGATTGTTACGTGGTTAGAACGTTTTCTAATTCTGTGTGCTCTCCCTTGCGGTGCAGGACGCAATCTCTTCAATATAGCGCCTCCATCCACTCTTATCTCCTTAACAAAAAGTCCTGCCGATTCTACATCTCCATCAGCATTCTTAGCTTGCCAGTTCGCTATTGCCGATAACAACAACTTTTCCAAACGTGCAGCTGCTTCTTTTTGATTAAATTTCAAAATAGCAAGGGCTTTATCCACTTGTACACCACGTACCAAATCCGCTACCAAACGCATCTTGCGTGGCGAAGTAGGGCAGTTATTCAACTTCGCAAATGCCAAGCCTTTTTTAGCTTCTTTTATCTCGTCTGCTCTTAATTTTTTTCTAACTCCCATAGCCTTTATTATTTTTTACCTTTATTTTTCGCCCCAGCGTGTCCCCTAAAAGAACGCGTTGGTGAAAATTCTCCTAATTTATGTCCCACCATATTTTCTGTAATATATACAGGAACAAACTGACGACCATTGTGCACAGCTATAGTCTGACCCACAAAATCAGGCGTAATCATCGAAGCGCGTGACCACGTCTTTATTACCGTCTTTTTACCAGACGCTATATTCTGTTGAATCTTCTTTTCTAAGCTATAGTGAACGTAAGGTCCTTTTTTTAATGAACGTGCCATCTCTTAGTCTCTTATTTTTTTCTGCGTTCTACAATATACTTATTACTTGCCTTCGTCTTAGAGCGTGTCCTGTAACCCTTAGCTGGGATACCTTTACGCGAACGTGGGTGTCCACCTGTAGCACGACCTTCACCACCACCCATTGGGTGATCAACAGGGTTCATAACTACTGCACGCGTACGAGGACGGCGACCTAACCAGCGAGAACGTCCCGCTTTACCAGACAATACCAATTGGTGGTCTGAATTCGATACAGCTCCAATCGTTGCTAAACACGTAAGCAAAATCATACGCGTCTCTCCTGAAGGCAACTTTACTGTCGCATACTTCCCATCTTTTGCCATCAATTGTGCAAAAGTACCAGCAGAACGAGCTATATTAGCCCCCTGCCCAGGACGCAATTCAATACAAGAAATTACAGTACCCAGCGGAATTTGTGAAAGTGGCATCGCATTCCCTATCTCAGGAGCTACATTCTCTTGCCCCGAAACAATCACTTGGTCAACCTTCAATCCAGCAGGAGCGATAATATAACGCTTCTCACCATCATTATATTGCACCAAAGCGATAAATGCAGTTCTATTAGGGTCATACTCTATAGAAACCACTTTTGCACCTTCCCCAAATCGATTCCTCTTGAAATCAATAATACGGTACTTCTTTTTGTGACCACCACCTATGTAACGCATGGTCATCTTTCCTTGATTGTTTCTACCTCCGGTCTTTTTCAACGGAACAAGCAAACTCTTTTCCGGCTTATCAGTAGTAATGGTGTCAAATTCGTTTACTACTCTAAAACGCTGACCAGGGGTAATCGGTTTTAATTTTCTAACTGACATCTTCGTCTATTTGTTAAACACTTTATATATTACTATAAAAATCTATAGTCCCTTCTTCAAGCTGTACTACTGCCTTCTTCACTGCATTAGTCTTGCCCACTTGCAAGCCCGTCTTAGTATAACGCGTAGTACGCTTTGGCCCGTAGTTAAGCGTACGAACCTCTTTCACTTTAACGCCATAAGCAGCTTCAACCTCGTTCTTAATCTGTATCTTATTAGCGCTCTTCGCTACTTCAAAGGTATAGCAGCTTCTTTCTTCGCTATCCTTATTCGTCTTTTCTGTACTTACAGGTTTTATTAATACGCCCATTGTTCTTCTTATTTTGTTAAAATTGACTCTAATACTGCCACCGAACTCTCTGTAAGAACCACCTTAGCCGCATTCACTACTTGGTAAGTATTTAATTCCGAAGCAGTTACCACTTGTGAGTTCTCTACGTTACGAGATGACAAATATACGTTATTATTTACTTCTGGCAACACAAATAACGATTTTTTTTCTGATAGCCCCAAAGCATTTACCACCGCAGTAAAATCTTTAGTCTTAGGAGCCGCAAAACTCAAATCCTCTACTACTACCAACGCTTGGTCTTTCACCTTAGCACTCAATGCCGAACGGCGTGCCAAACGTTTTACATTCTTAGTAAGCGTTTGTGTGTAATCCTTAGGACGAGGACCAAATATACGACCTCCGCCCACAAATACAGGCGATTTTACACTACCTGCACGAGCTGTACCTGTACCCTTTTGCTTTTTAATTTTACGAGTACTACCCGCTACCTCATTTCTCTCTTTAGCCTTGTGAGTACCTTGACGCTTGTTTGCCAAGTAACGTTTCACGTCCAAGTATACCACGTGATTATTAGGCTCTATACCAAAAACAGCGTCCGAAAGCGTTACCTTTCTACCTGTCTCTTTACCTTCTTTATTTAATACTGCTACTTCCATTATTTGTGAATAGTTACGTAAGCGTTTTTGTGACCCGGAATACATCCTTTTACTACCAATAGGTTCTTTTCAGCTACCACCTTCAAAACCTTTAAGTTTTGCACTGTTACATTCTCTGCACCCATTCTTCCAGCCATACGCATACCCTTAAATACACGTGATGGATATGACGATGCTCCTACTGAACCTGGCGCTCTTAGTCGATTGTGCTGCCCGTGAGTAGTCTGTCCTACCCCTCCAAAACCGTGACGGCGTACAACCCCTTGAAAACCTTTACCTTTTGAGATACCTGTAACATCTACAAACTCCCCTTCGGCAAAATAAGCCACAGTGATTACATCACCCAACTTGTAGTTATTGTCAAAACCTTTAAATTCAACGAGTTTTCGCTTCGCAGACGTGCCCGCCTTCTTAAAGTGACCAAGCTCCGCTTGATTCGCACGCTTATCTGCTTTGTCATCGAAACCCAATTGAAGTGCCTCATAGCCATCTACTTCTTTGGTTCTGACTTGGGTAACTACGCAAGGACCTACCTCTATGATGGTACATGGTATATTTTTACCATTCTCATCAAAAATGCTGGTCATTCCTACTTTCTTTCCAATTAACCCAGACATAAAATTAAATATTAATTAAATTAGTTATTATTCTCTCGTTACAATTAATAATTCACAATAAATCATTAATCATTATAAATGGTTCAGGGTCAAAAAAATGCCTTAGGCTTTTTAACCCTGAATCATTTTTTTTCCGTTTTTCCCTAACCCGCAGTTTCGGGACATTTTAAGTATCGTTAAGCCAACACTTTGATTACGATATCTACACCACTTGGCAATTCAAGCTTCATAAGCGCATCTACTGTCTTTGCCGATGCACCGTAGATTTCCAATAAACGCTTGTGCGAACTTAGCTGAAATTGCTCACGTGCCTTTTTGTTTACGTGAGGCGAACGCAACACAGTAAAGATTTTTTTGTGTGTAGGCAATGGAATAGGACCCACTACCGCTGCACCTGCAGCCTTCACTGTTTTTACAATCTTTTCAGCCGATTTATCTACCAAGTTATGGTCGTATGACTTTAACTTTATTCTTATTTTTTGTTGATTGCTCATCTGATTACCAATTTTTTAATTGCCTCTTGCGGCTTTTATTACTTCATCTGCAATGTTACTTGGAGTCTCTGCATAGTGTGAAAACTCCATTGTTGAAGTTGCACGTCCTGATGAAAGCGTACGAAGCGCTGTTACATAACCAAACATTTCTGATAGTGGCACAAACGCTTTGATAACTTTAGCTCCATTACGGTCGTCCATATTGTTCACTTGTCCACGACGACGGTTCAAGTCACCCACTATATCACCCATATTTTCTTCTGGAGTAATTACTTCCAATTTCATTATAGGCTCCATTAGTACCGCTTTCGCTGCGCGTGCTGCCTCTTTGTATCCCAATTTAGCAGCCAACTCAAATGACAATGAATCAGAGTCTACAGGGTGGAATGAACCATCTATAAGAACGATCTTCATCGCATCCATCTCAAATCCTGCCAACGGACCATTTTTCATAGCCTCTTTGAAACCTTTTTCTACTGAAGGAATATACTCCTTAGGAATGTTACCACCTTTTATCTCATTGATGAATTCCAATCCCACTTTGCCTTCCTCAGCTGGCTCCATACGGAATACGATGTCAGCAAATTTACCACGACCACCAGTTTGTTTCTTATAAACCTCACGGTGATCTGCCTTGCCTGTAATCGCCTCTTTGTACTCTACTTGTGGCTGACCTTGGTTTACTTCCACCTTAAACTCACGTTTCAAGCGGTCTACAATGATATCCAAGTGCAACTCACCCATACCCGAGATGATAGTCTGTCCAGAAGCTTGGTCTGTTTTCACTTGGAAGGTAGGGTCTTCTTCAGCCAATTTAGCCAATGCCATACCTAGTTTATCAACGTCTGCTTTTGTTTTAGGCTCTACTGCAATACCAATCACAGGATCTGGGAATACCATACTTTCAAGTACAATAGGATATTTCTCATCACAAAGTGTATCACCTGTTTTGATATCTTTAAAACCTACTGCAGCCCCTATATCACCTGCTTCAATGTATTCAATAGGGTTTTGCTTGTTAGCGTGCATTTGGTAGATACGCGAAATACGTTCTTTGTTACCAGAACGAGTGTTCAATACATAAGAACCCGCATCCAAGTGTCCTGAGTAAGCACGGAAGAATGCCAAGCGTCCTACATAAGGGTCAGTAGCAATCTTAAACGCCAATGCTGCAAAAGGAGCATCTACTGCTGGTTTGCGCAATGCTACTTCACCTGTATCAGGATTAGTACCTTCAATAGCCTCTTTGTCAAGTGGTGAAGGCAAGTAGCGGCATACAGCATCAAGCATAAATTGTACCCCTTTGTTTTTGAAAGATGAACCACACACCATTGGGATAATTGCCATATCCATTACAGCAGCACGCAATGCTTTGTGTATCTCTTCTTCTGTGATAGAGTTTTCATCTTCCATAAATTTCTCAAGAAGACCTTCGTCATAACCAGCAACCTCTTCAATAAGTTGAGCGCGGTATTTAGCTACATCTTCTTTCATTTCTGCAGGTATTTCCACTACGTCAAAAGTAGAACCTGAGTTTTCTTCGTGCCATACAATAGCACGGTTTTTAATCAAATCTACAACACCTTTAAAGTCTGCTTCATCACCAATAGGCAACACGATAGGCACCGCGTTTGATTTTAGCATATCTTTCACTTGGTTGCAAACATTTAGGAAGTTAGCTCCTTGTCTATCCATTTTGTTTACAAAACCAATACGAGGCACTTTGTAGTTGTCTGCCAAACGCCAGTTAGTTTCAGATTGTGGTTCTACACCATCAACTGCCGAAAACAAGAATACCAATCCGTCCAATACACGTAGTGAGCGGTTCACCTCTACTGTAAAGTCCACGTGACCGGGAGTATCTATAATGTTGAAGTGATACTCCTTAGCATCAGCTGTAGGTTTTCCATTTTCGGTAGGAAAATTCCATTTACAAGTAGTCGCTGCCGATTGGATAGTAATACCGCGTTCTGCTTCTTGCTCCATCCAGTCCATAGTAGAAGCTCCATCGTGCACTTCCCCTATTTTGTGCGTTTTACCTGTATAAAATAGAATACGCTCTGTAGTAGTCGTTTTACCAGCATCAATGTGTGCTGCAATACCTATGTTTCTTGTATATTTTAAATCTCTACTCATTGTTTTAATTAAAATCTAAAGTGTGAGAAGGCTTTGTTAGCCTCAGCCATACGATGTGTATCCATTTTCTTCTTTACAGCTGCACCTTCCTCTTTTGAAGCCGAAATAATCTCAGCAGCCAATTTCTGTGCCATAGATTTTTCATTGCGCTTACGTGCATATCCAATGAGCCATTTCATTGCCATAGACACTTTGCGGTCTGGGCGAATTTGCATAGGTATTTGGTAAGTAGCTCCACCCACACGGCGTGAGCGTACTTCCACGTGAGGCATTACGTTGCTTAGCGCATCTTTCCATACCTCCAACGCCGATTTTTCATCGTTATTTTTCTTTTGTTCTACAATATCAAGTGCATCGTAGAATACTTTAAAAGCCACTGATTTCTTACCATCCCACATCAAGTTGTTCACAAAACGCGTTACCAACTGGTCGTTAAACTTCGGATCTGGTAAAAGTGGGCGCTTTTTAGCCTGTCTTTTTCTCATTTCTTTTTAGTTAAAAGATTTTGTGTGTTAAATTACTTTTTCTTACCTTTAGCTGGTGCTGCAGCGGCTTGTCCTGGTTTAGGGCGTTTTGCACCGTATTTAGAGCGGCGTTGCGTACGTCCTGCTACTCCCGCAGTATCTAGCGCCCCGCGCACTATGTGGTATCTAACACCTGGTAAATCTTTTACCCTTCCGCCTCGTACCAATACTATCGAGTGCTCTTGGAGGTTGTGTCCTTCACCAGGGATGTATGCGTTCACCTCATTGCCATTAGTCAAACGTACACGCGCTACTTTACGCATTGCAGAGTTCGGCTTCTTAGGCGTTGTGGTATATACACGAGTACATACGCCTCTACGTTGTGGGCACGAATCCAAAGCCACCGATTTACTCTTCTTGGTAATTCTGGTTCTTCCTTTTCGTACTAATTGTGAAATTGTTGGCATAATTTACAATACTATATATTAATTTTATTTGTTTACTTGCCTTTTTAGCATATCCCCCTGCCCCTATCGCAGTTCTATATGCTGATTTTCAGACTGCAAAAGTAATACTTTTTTTTGAATTACAAAAAACTTATGCAGCTTTATTTATTTACCCCTTCAGACTCTATAACAGATACTATTTTATAACAAAATCATAACTTGTTTATTATCAGTGCTTTATATAATAATCGCCTTTATATCGCATTTTAGAAGCTTTATACAGTTTGTTACAAATATCACAAAATAATTTTCTGCAAGCACATATATTTTGTACATACCATATAGCTATCATTCCTTCATCGTAAGCTATTATGAGGGAATTACTTCATTTGTACAAACTCTAAATGCAAGTTTTCGCGCAAAATATTGTGTATACACGCCCTAAGCTCTTCTTCCACCATAGGTTTAGAGGCTATAAGCCCTATATTAGGTTCGTAATAAGGGTGTTCCACTACTTTTTCACCTTGTGTATCAGGAAAGAGGGCGTACAATCCGCTTATTTTTCGGTTTCTGCTGCCATAAATACCCGTGCGTACCAAATATTTCTTCTCCAAGCTGGGCAAGTGTATGGTTCGCACATTCTTTAGTATAGAGTATTTAGCATCAAAAAGGTAATACTTGTGCTTGTGCTGCTCTTTGTTGATAATCTCTATGATAAAATCAGGCTGATAAAAATCGTCCTTGTCTTTATCTATGCGTCTCAATAAGGTGTCGTTATAGCCCACGCCCTCGCCGTAATACTTGTGGTCGTAATACAAATTAACCTCAAAGTCATCGTTGGTAAAAGCCATTTTTTCAATCACGGGCTCTTCTTTTTTCCAAACGCTATCAACTCTAAAAAGTGGCAGTTTAAGGCTTGCCTTAATAGTATCTATTATTTGGAAGAGGTTGTAAAGCTCGTACAGCTTGCTCAGCTTGCTAATATTTAGCAGTTTAGATTGTCCTATGGCTACCGATTTGTAATTACCCACATTTTTGATGAGCTCATAGGCACGCTTGTAATGGGGCTTCTGGCTGAAGATAGAGGTAAGCACAGGCTTTTCTATCTTGGGCGATACGTTGGCAAAAATACTGCTATAGCGGCGTTCAAGCACTCGCACCTTGCGTTCCACCGCCATAGCCTCATCCAGCAATCTGATGAAAGGCAAGCGGCGAAGGTCTTTAAAGTCCACGTATTTATCAGCATCAAAACTCGTATTCCTGATATTAGATTTTATTTCTATATCTCTCTTTAGTGCCTTTAGCCTTTTGATGATGATAAAAAAAGCACCCATTATCACTTGGTTTTCATAGGTATTGAAATCTTTGGTTTCCACTTCTGTACTGATGTTATCTATCAGCCCATAGCGGTCTTTTATTTGTATAGCCTTGTAGTGCCCCTTATAAGATTCGTCAAATTGTATTTCGTCCAAGTTGTTGAGTATCCATTGTATAGCGTTAGGGCTCATTTTATTAGAGTTGAAAGGGAGCATTGTATTCTTCTTGCGAAGTACAAAGTGGGGTTGTTTTTCAAAATAAGGCAACAACTTTTCCAAAACGCTTACAAACGTGTTTACAAAGGAGAAAAAATTAGTGATTTGGGTAATTTCACTTTGCTTTTGGCGTACTTCTATATTGCTGTTCTTGGCGTAAAAGGCATCTAAAAATCGCTCTTCTTTGCGCCATAGGTAGGCAAAAAGATCTTCTATTTCCGAGAGTTTCAATTTCCCTATACGTACGTTTATTGCAAAAGTATTCCCATCAATAAGGAGGGTTATACCACCAAAAAAATCTTCAAAATATCTATTTTCAGCAAATATAAAGGTATTGTCTTCCATACGTAGGTAGGCAGAAGGTATAGGGGTACCTTCCACACTCGCCTGTATGGGTTTTATCTCATTGGGCAGGTAGTGCAGTTCGTAGAGTCCTAATTCAAGAACGTTGAAGACTCCCTCTTCGGGCAACACTTCGCGTTTGCCGTCATTATGAGTTTCAAAAATCCTAAGCATACGATAAGGTTAAGAAGTAACTGTAGTTACCTCCTAATATTTCATTATTTTCGCCTATTTCTATAATTTTATCCAATATCTTTTCAGATACTCTTAGCCTGTTCTCACTAAAAATACGTGAAAGCCTATCTATATGAGCTTTTTGGTTCTCGCCTTGTACGTTTATCATTGGCAAGAGGCGTTGCGCAATAGCATAGTCCAGCAATATGTTTTCGTTTAGGTCATCTATGTATTTAGACATATTGCAATAACGCTTAATCCCCAACTCTACCCTATAACTTATAGGAAGGCGTAGCTTTTTAAATACTTCTTTTATCTCGCGGAATATTTCAGTATTTTCATCACTGAAAGAAATATCAAGGTTAGGAGCGGTTTGAAAATCCAACAGCTGGAAAAAAGCAATGCACTTTTCAAACGAAATTTTCAGCGTTTCTACTTCTTCTTTGGTAATGAAACTCACCGAGTGATTCATTTCGGGCAGCTGTATGATATTAGTACGGTCTATCACACGGGGCGAGAGGGCTTCAGTGGTATAGTCGTAATTGATAGTAGCTATAAATCGCAAGTTGTTAGCATACTGCAGCGTATGGTTGTTGCCCAATTGTATAGAAAGACAATGGTCTTGCTGTGCATATGAGTCCGTAAGATTGTAGAAGTTAGACCAATAGTGCTCTATAGGGCTCAAGTTAGCTTCATCCAAGATGATGTATGCCAATGGCGATGCCAGATAGGTATTGTTTTCTACCTCGTAGTTCAGCTGTTGCAAGAGCTCATACACCCCAGTAGGGGCTGAATGGAACTTATTAGTAAGTGGGTTCTGAAAACCTATAAGGTCTTTTGGGGACGACCAGCCTCTGCTTACCGATACTTCGGTTACACGCTCCTTGGGGGCTAATATTTGGGTAAGCAAGCGCGCAAGGCTCGTTTTGCCCGTACCGGGTAACCCCGCAAGAATAGTGAGTGTATTTTGGTGAATCGCTATAAGGAGGTTATCCACAAAATGACTGTCAAAATTACGCCCGTTTTTGCCGAGTATTTCTTTTATTTTATCGCGGTATTCTTGGTATTCTTGGTATTGGTCAGTTACCGAAAAATTGATAAATGTAGGTTGTTGTTCTTCCTGTAGGTCAGCAAGTTCTTTACCGCTAAAAATATCAAAGTATTTTTTGTTGCGAATGATATTCAGCAGCTCTTGGTAGCTATCTTTTTGCGTTTTTTTGTTTTGTTGTTGCAGGCTATTAACAATTACTGTAAGGTCTTCTTTTTCTTGGCGTAGTTGTACAAGGGTTTGTTCCTCTTCTTTTATTTCCTCTTTTACTTGTTGCCTAATAGCTTCTCGGTTTTCGCGTAAGTCTTTGAGTTCTTGGGCTATAATTTCTTCCTGTTCAGCTATTTTCTTTTGGGTTTCTTCCTTTAGGTTCGCCACGCGTTCCTCCATCTCTACAATATCATTTTGCAGTTTTTCCAATTGTTTTTGCTTGTTACCGATATTGTTTTTCAGGTTCGTTTCTTGTTCTTCTAATTGCTCTATAGCTTTGTCTATATTTACTTTTTGAGGGAAAAGATTGCTAAGTTTATAATCAGCGATAAGTTTTTCATTAGCTTTTTCTAATAAATCGTATACGCGTTTGTTATCTTTTATGTAGTTTTTTATTTCTTTAGCATTACGTACCTCGTCTATCAAATTGAGAAATTGTTGCATCTGTTCAGGGTTCAACAATTCAGGAGAATTGCTCACTCGGCTTACAAATTCGTTTAGTATTTCTTTATCATCTTTAAAATCTATTTCTTGTATAAAATCAAGCCTATTAAAGCCCACCACGTGCAACTTGCGATTGATATTGTAATGCAAGAACTCCACATAAGTATTATTAGTAATACGGTATTCACCAAAAGAAAAATCTTTGCGCAAATATTTTTGTATAGAAAAACAATTCGCTTCTTCTTGTCCTACGATAAGAAAAGGACCTATAATTTTACCTTCAGTTTCTACGAATATAGGAGCACTATCTTTGGCATATACATCAGTAAGGAGCGTATTGAGATTAGGCTGTTTGATGCGGATTTTAGCTTCAGCCTCCAAGATGTCAGCTTCTATAATTTCTACAATTTCATTTTTAGAAGTCGGGTTCAGATTGTTAGCAAAAGTTTTGCATTTAGGAGCATTTTCGTCATCAGAATTATTAGCTATAATATTCCCGTAGGTTATTTTTATGACTTGGTATTGATTTTCAAAACGGTCAAATCCCAATTCAGGTTTATTAATATTAAGGTTTACAAGCACCTTATCCATATCGTAGCGGTCTATATTTTGGGCTTTGCCCGCCTTTCTATCCACGTATAGCAAGGGCGTTACAATTTTATCAGGGTGATCTTCATCTTTCACTACCAAAAGGTAGTTTTCCAAAGTAAACCATTTAATGCTGTTTTCGCGATAACTAAAATCGCCTTTAATATCTTCTATTTTCATTTATTTTGATTTTAATAATTTTTATTACATCTCAAGAGGCTATCCAAAAAAAACTAATGCCCAAATTGCCCGTGCGACTCACACCAATAATAACTATCAGGGTAAATGCGTTGTCCAAAGATAGCCGTACCTACGCGCACTATAGTAGCACCCTCTTCAATAGCCGTTTCAAGGTCGTTGCTCATTCCCATTGATAGTTCGTGCGGAGCTACATTAGGCAGTTGTAGTGCAAAAATATCTTGTTGCAAGCGTTTAAGTAGCTGGAAGCAAACACGTACTTTTTCAGTTTCGGCACTAAAAAGCCCAATAGTCATCAGCCCTTTGATGTGCAGCGTAGGCAGCTGGGCTACTTGTTGCACAAGAGTGAGAACCTCATCGGGGTGCGCACCAAATTTGCTTTCTTCGCCAGAAGTGTTCACTTGTATAAAGATGTCCATTTCACGCCCTTCAGCTGCTAACCGAGTATGCAATTTCTGCGCCAAATCCAATCTATCCACAGATTCTACACAAGAAACCTCATAACGAAGTATTTCTTTTATTTTGTTAGTTTGCAGATGTCCAATGAAATGGTTCGTATGAGGAGTATCTTTTAAGGCTTCATATTTTTCTTTGAGTTCCTGCACTTTATTTTCGGCAATGAGCGTATTGCCCGCTTTCAGTGCTACTTTGATACGTTCGGGTGTTACCGTTTTAGTCGCAAGAAGCAGTTTTACCTCTTCAGGATTGCGATTAGCACGTTGGCAAGCCGCCGCTATACGTTTTTTAATAACCGCTATATTTTCTAAAATATTTTCCATTTATTTTGATTTTTAAATTTCTAACTTTTTAAATCGTAATTTATTTGATGTATAATTGCATCCCCTCCTCTGCCACACTCTTTGGCATCACCATCAATACAAATCCCTTGCCATAAGTGCATTGTAGCCCTTTTTGAGCGCTGCCTCTTCAGCTTTAGCCCCGTGCTGATATACTCCCAGCAAAGCAGCGTCCAAGGCACTGTAACCTTGGGCTCGTAAGCCCGTAATAATACCTGTAAGCACATCACCACTACCTGCGGTTGCCATTCCCGAATTGCCCGTGCTGTTAATCCAGTAGTGTGAGCCATCAGTAATGATAGTATGAGCCCCCTTGATAACGAGCACTACCCCATATTTAGCCGCAAAGGCTTTAGCTTTAGCAAGTTTCTGATAATCATCTGTCCAATCTCCTATCAGGCGTTGTAGCTCTTTGGGGTGAGGGGTGAGTATCGCCTCCTGTGGCAATTGTGATAACAGCTGGGGGTCAGCGGCAAGTATATTAAGAGCATCGGCATCAATAACAAAAGGCACTTGAGGGTAAGCCTCAAATAGCTTAAAAAGAGCGTGGGCAGTATGCAAGTGAGTACCCCAGCCTACACCCACCGCTATAACCGATGGCGTAAAAGGAATCGTAACCCCGGTAAAATGATGAGGATGACGGCTGGTGAGTACCATAGCTTCTGGGAGGGCTGTTTGCAGAATTTCATAACCACATTGTGGTACTGCTACCGTTAGCAAACCCGCCCCCGAACGCAATACAGCAGTACCGCTGAGTATTACGGCTCCCATTTTGCCATAGCTACCACCTATTAAAAGGGCGTGCCCGTAAGTACCCTTGTGTGAAAATTTAGGGCGACATCTTCTCTGTGGTAAACTATCCTTAGTGAGGTAAGTATAAGTCGTATTTGTTTCAGTGAGGTATTGGGCGTCCAAGCCAATGTCTAAAATAACAAAATCGTGAATGTATTGTCCTGTCTGCGGCAGAAAAAAAGGCAGTTTAGGCGTTTGAAAAGTAAGCACTACGGTAGGCTTCACAAAAGCAGCATTCGGGAAAGGTGGCGCATCGGTGGGGAGACCCGATGGCATATCTACACTGATAATAAAGCGCCCCGAGTTATTAACTTGTTGTATAATAGTTTGTACCCATTGGGGGGCAGGACGGTTGAGCCCTGTGCCAAAGATAGCATCTATAACTACAGGCGAAAGAGTGATGGGGTGTGTAGGAGCTTGGTTAAGGATGGTGAAGGATACCTGTGTTTCTTCCAGTCTTTTTTTATTGATTTTACAATCAGCCGAAAGAGGCGCAAAGGCAAGGAGGTACACCTGCACTTGGTAGTTGTTTTCGCGTAGCAAGCGCGCAAGGGCAAGTCCATCGCCACCGTTATTACCTGCACCTGCAAGTATAGTAATAGGGTCGGATTTACTAACGTATTGGGTAACCCAAGAAAGCAGTTTATAAGCCGCACGTTCCATTAGTTGCCACGAAGTGATATGCTGTTTTTGCGAGGTAAGCGTATCGGCTTGCTTAAGCTGTAGGGGGGTAAGTATTTTCATAACGTGTTATTTTTTAGGTTTATAGAGAGATTTATTAAAAAGTTCTTCGCTGCTAAGAGTGAGCAGCTTCACAAGAGGCGTATCGGGGTTGCGTTCGGCATAAGCTTGCACTATCCGCAAACCTATAAATTTGCCTATTTGCCCAGGCGATTGGCTGTCCAGCTCCAAGTAGAATTTAGAAAAAGGAGCAGGGTAAATAAATCGCAAAAGCAACTTTTTATCCGTTTGGTAAAGCAGTTGTTTTTCTATAAAATAACGCCATATTTCAGGCTCGTTATCTTCAGCCCATTGGTATTTTTCATCGCTGTAACGCAAGAGAGCAGCAAGGTCTTTTTTGGGAAGTAGTTTATGGGCTAAATAGAGTTTTTTGCCTTCGTAAATCATATTGTCCAAGAAAGTGAGGTGAGCACCACGAGGCACAAGTTTGTTAGCAAAAGCATCGGCAACATCTACAGCAAGGTATTTTTTGTCAAGTTCCGTACTGATGTATTGCTGCATATCAGTGTAATAAGGGTGTTTTTCACCTAAATAGTTATCGCTACCAATAAGCAAGAGACTATCGGCATAAATAACCCTCGATTCGTAATCTACCCTGCTAATGAAAGTTACCACACGTGGCGGTTCAAACTTAGGAAAGTAGTATTTCAGATGCTGAAAGAGATTTTTAAGTTCTTTCTTTTGAGCAGAAAAGTCACCTAAATTTTTTTGAATTTCAGAATAAATATCAGAATAATAAAGTTTAAAAGATGGCTGTTCAGGAAAAATAAGTCCGTTACGTATTTGCAACCATTCCTCAGTAGATATGGTCGAGGTAAAAAAATAAGGATACTGCTCACACAGTTTAGCGAACTGGTCATCGGGTGTTTTTACAAAAAGAGAGTCTAACCGTATGACACTGAAGTGCATAGGTATTTGCGCAATTTCCTTTTCTTGCTTACTGGTGCAGGCTACCAACAAACACCATAAGGGTAATATGATTCTTTTTATCATCTTATTATTAATTTTGGCGCAAAGATACAAAAATAATGATTAACTACCACCTCATACCTTGAGCGAAGGAAAGTCGGCGAGCTGGCATAGCCGAGTATGTGACGAAGGTAAGGGGAAGGTAAGGGAAAGATAAGCAAACAATTCATCTCAAGAATTTCACAATTCACAATCCATAATTCAAAATTATTTTGTATCTTTGCAGAGTAATTTTCATAAAACGTATAATTATGAAAGGATTCTTTACAATACTATGTTTATGGGTTGGGCTACACAGCTGGGCTCAGGTAACAATAGGAGTAAAACTGAGTAACCCCCTTAGCAGCACAAGTATAATTACAGTACCCAAAGCTACAGTACCTTATGATATAGAAACCTTTGCCTACTTAGGCGTTTTACAAGGAGGTGCTTTTGTGAGAGTGCCTTTTTCACGGCATTTTACATTTCACGGCGAAACCTTATTCCGCACCGAAAGCGTAAGTTTTAGTCCGCGTGAGGCTAATTGGTTTCCCAGCGAACGCCATCTGTATCTGTTTAAGTATCTAAATATGCCTTTGCTGTTGCAATGCGAAGGTACCAATAAATTTAGAGGCTTTGGGCAGCTGGGCATAGCCCCTAAGTTTTTGGGAGAAGCTATATTGTATGATAAAGAAGAAGATAAAAATTTTGATGTTACAGAACATTTTAACAGAGCTGTATTAGACCTCAATGTAGGAGGAGGTATCTTGTGGGATTTGCCCCGTGTAGTATTTATGATTGACGGTAGACTCTCTGTAAACCTCACCCCTATGGCTTCAAAAAGAAGTATGAAATATTTAGATTTTAGAGAGGCACGAAGTATACACGTAGCCATTTCAGCAAGCGCAGGACTTAAAGTAGGAAAGAGAAATACAAACAACAAATAACCCATAATTAACAATTAATAATGAAAACAGTAGAAAAACTATCGCTTTTGCGTAAGGAAATGAAAGCGCACCAAATTGACGCTTTTATCGTATTCAGTGCCGACCCTCACTTGAGTGAGTACCTGCCTAAAGAATGGCTGGAACGTGCTTGGCTATCAGGATTTACAGGTTCAGCTGGTTTTGTAGTAGTTACGCTAAATAAAGCAGGAGTATGGACTGACTCCCGCTATTTTGTACAAGCAGCTATTGAACTTAAAGACTCTGGCATTACACTTTTCAAAGAGGGCGTAGAAGGTACCCCCGACTATGCCGACTGGCTACTACAGGAGCTCCCCGAAGGTAGCATTGTAGCTCTTAATGCTTTGGCTACTTCACACCTCGCTTTTGAAAAACTACAAAATACACTCAAAACAAAAAAAATACAGCTACAACATCAGCCTCTAATTGATGTTGTTTGGAAAAACCGCGAAAAAGACCCGCTGCACACTATCTTCATACACCCCGATAAATGGGCTGGACAAACAGTTGCCGATAAATTAGCAGCTATACGTAAAGCTATGGCTCAACACAAAGCGGGCTTGCACCTCATCACAGCGCTTGACGATGTGGCTTGGACACTGAACTTGCGCGGTAGCGATGTGAAATTCAACCCTGTATTTTTAGGCTATATTGCTTTAACTGACAAAGATGCTACCTTGTTCGTAGATACTCAAAAGGTTACTCCCGAAGTGGAAGCTCACCTAAAAGCAGCAAACGTGAAAATAGCTCCTTACGATAGTTTCTTTACTTACTTAGCTGGGGTAAAAGGACAAACTATATTGTTGTCACCCAATAGCAATCAAGCTATTTTTGATACAATAGGGACTCACAATACATTAGTACAACTGCCCACACCAGGCAACCTGATGAAAGCCGTAAAAAATGCTACCGAGCTGGAAGGTTTCCGCACAGTAATGGTACGCGATGGGGTGGCTATGGTAAAATTCTTGTATTGGCTAACGCACAATGTAGGCAAAGAACCTATGACCGAATATAGTGTAGGGCTCAAATTACGCGATTTCCGTGCCGAAGGGGCTAACTTTGTAGGTGAAAGTTTTGGTAGTATTATTGGCTATCAGGGCAATGGCGCCATAGTGCATTATTCAGCACCCGAACAAGGCAGTAGTGAGCTGAAAGCTGAAGGTAGTATTTTGGTAGATTCAGGAGGACAATATCTTGAAGGTACTACCGATATTACACGTACAATACCTTTAGGAAAAGTTTCTCAACAATTTATTGACGATGCTACCTTAGTACTAAAAGGTATGATACAGCTGGCAATGGTACAATTCCCTAAAGGCACACGTGGGGTACAATTAGACGCTTATGCTCGTATGGCTCTTTGGAAACGCCATAAAGATTACGGACACGGCACAGGGCACGGGGTAGGTAGCTTTATGAATGTGCACGAAGGACCTCAAAACATTCGTAAAGATATGAACCCACAGGTGCTTTTGGCAGGTATGGTATGCTCTGATGAGCCTGGTTTTTACCTTGAAAACCAATATGGTATTAGGCACGAGAACTTAATAGCAGTACGCGAAGTTGCCCAAAATGAATTTGGTACTTTCTACGACTTCGAAACGCTTACTCTTTGTCCTTTTATGCGTTCAGCTATCAATGTATCATTGCTTACAGATGTGGAAAGAGAATGGCTCAACAATTACCACAAAACTTGCGAAGAAAAATTGGCACCACTATTGGAAGGTGAAGTAAAAGCGTGGTTTTTAGAATTAGTAAAGCCGTTGTAAGCTAATGGGTAGTCGTTAGGCACAAGCCACATTGGCTATTAAAAAACTTTGCCAAAGCTCTACAGACTATCGTCTCACGACCTTTGGCAAAGTTTTTATATGTTATTTTTTTGAATTATGGGGGTAGAACAGAAAAACTTTGTAAGAGACTTGCTGATATGGCGTGTAAAGCACATCAGTGAGCGGCATTTTATACTGATACTGAGCGGGGTAATAGGTATTGTTACAGGCTTGGCAGCATTGGCTATGCGTAGCTTTACACACTTGGTGCAATGGCTGCTAGACGGGCAATTGGCACAAACCATTACTTATGGCTTTTACTTTATACTGCCTACTATAGGTTTTGGGGTGGTGTATTTGGTGAAGAAATACGTAGTACGCAATGATGTGAACCACGGGATTCCTTCGATACTATATGCTGTAGCGCACCAAAAAGGAGTGATGAAGCGCTTTCAGGCATATGGTAGTTTGTTAGTAGCACCTATTACTATTGGGTTTGGGGGGTCGGTAGGTTTAGAGGGGCCTATGGTGGTTACGGGGGCTGGGATAAGTTCCAATATCTGTACTTTTTTTCATATCAACCAAACCAACCGTATGCTATTGCTAGCGTGTGCTTGCGCAGCGGCATTGGCTTCTATTTTCAAAGTGCCCATTGCGGCAATATTGTTTGCCATAGAAGTCTTCGGTCTCGATCTTACGCTCTCTTCACTCATACCGCTATTTATCGCTTCGCTTAGCGGGGTGTTTACTTCTTACTTTTTCTTTGGTAATGAAGCCCTTATCCCGATACAAATCACACAGGGCTTTTCGCTACAAGGCATTCCGTTTTATATACTATTAGGAGTTGTGGGCGGACTGATGTCGGCTTACTTTACTTATGTATATGAAAAGCTCAACGCCTATTTCAAAAAATTGGCTTCACCTTACCTACGGATTATAATTGGAGGCGCACTATTGGGGTTGCTTATCTTTATAATGCCACCATTATATGGTGAAGGACACGAAACTATCAACCATCTAAAAGAAGGACATCCTGAATTGTCCTTAAGCTCTAATATTTTTAATTGGGATTTAACGAACGCTTGGATTATCATATTACTACTTGCAGGGCTTACTTTTGCTAAGGTAATAGCCACTTCGCTTACCTTTGGTGCAGGAGGAGTGGGAGGTATTTTTTCGCCTATGCTGTTTATGGGAGGGGTAATGGGTAACTGCTTGGCACGGATTATCAACCAATTCCCCGTACTGGGCTATAAGGCTGAATTGCCCAACTTTACGATGGTGGGAATGACCGCTCTGATGACAGGAGTACTACACGCACCACTTACAGCAGTCTTCTTGATTGCTGAAGTAACAGGTGGTTATTCGCTATTAGTACCCGCAATGCTCACAGCAGCAGTGTCGTTCTTGGTAGCCAAATCCTTCAATAAATACTCTATTTATACGATGGAATTAGGGCGCAAAGGCGAACTCATCTCGCAAAACAAAGACCAATCAATACTTACCTTAATGAACTTTGAGCAGGTAGTAGAGCACAACTTTACTCCCGTATATACCGATATGAAACTCAGGGAAATAGTGTATGATGTAGTGCGCTATTCCAACAGAAATATATACCCTGTACTCGATAGAGAACACAATACACTGAAGGGAATATTGTTATTGGACGATATACGCCAGCTAATGTTTGATACTGAACAATACGACAAGATAGATGCCACGCAGCTAATGCAGTTGCCACCAGCCGTAATTACGATGGGTGAGGACAAAATGAGCTCTGTAATGGATAAGTTTCAGCAAACGGGAGCTTGGAATCTACCTGTGGTGAAAAATGGCGAGTACTACGGGTTTATCAGCAAATCAAAACTACTGAGCATTTACAGGCGCAAGCTGATTTACTTCACACAGTAACTGTTACACCTTAATAGTATAAGTTAGGCAAAAGCACCACACACTTTAGCAAAGTATTGAAACTTTGCTAAAGTTTTTTGTTTTCAGAGCAATCTTATCACCCAAAAAAAAATTATATATAAAACAACAAAAAACATCTTTTTTTGTTAATAATGCAATTACATATATCACAAATATCAGTAAAACACAAAAAAAAATATTATTTTAAAAAAATCAACAATTATAATGAAATACTATTACATTATCAACAAAAAGAATATATTTAATGAAAAATATTCAATAAAATAAGAAATTTTATATTGTTAAAGAAAGGTTAATGAAAAAATATTCAGAAAAATATAATTAAAAAAGTTTGTTATTAATAAAATTGTTTTTTACCTTTGCGGCGAATAATAGCTTAACTGAAGTATAAAACTAAAAACAAATTGAACGATGAATCTGAAGAAACTTCTCCAAAAAGGGATATTGCCATTGGCAACACTCCTTGTAGCAGGAACGCTAAGCGTGTCGTGCTCTAAAGATAATGAAGCTTTTAGACCTACCCCTGAGGCACGCCCCGCAGAGCCCAAAGTACCACCTGTAAAGAAAACCATTGGTGCTGCAACCCATAAAATTGTGGTAAATACCGAAAAGGGACCTGGTGAAAAAGTAAAATTGTTAATTTACGCTCGTGAAACGGAACGCTCCGATGTGTTTATAGACTGGAATAACAATGGTACTTATGATGAAGATACTGATGACCTTGTAACTAAATTTGAAAGAGATTACACAAAAGGAGCTTCTTATACCGAGTACGAACTAAAAGGAAGAGATTTTGCCGTATGTGGTAAGGTAATTCGTTTTGCTATAATGGACGAAAAAATAAAAGGGGTAGATCTCTCTGGGAATACGCTGGTAAAAGCTCTTGCCTTGGCAGGTACCAAAACCCTTACGCTTACAGGTTTAGACCTTAGTCGCCAGACTGATTTGCGAGAACTGCTCTTGCAAAGCGTGGTGTTGCCATCACTAAATGTGTCGCAAAATACTGCCTTAGAAAAATTAGTAATTAGCAAAACTCCTTTAACAAACATCAACCTAAACAACAATGTAAAACTAAAAACATTGTCGTTAAATAGTAATAAATTTACAAGTCTTGATGTTAGTAAAAACGTAGCTCTTGAAGTTTTCGCGTGTGCAGGCAATCAGCTTACGAGCCTTGATGTTACAAAGAACGTAGCCTTACAACAGTTTGCTTGTACAAGAAACAAAATCAGAACACTTGATGTTACCAAAAATACAGAGCTTGTACTTTTGTATGTAGGAGTTAATTCACTTACCACATTAGATATTAGTAAGAATACTAAAGTAAAAGATTTTGATGCAGGGTCTAACCAGCTTACAAGTTTAGATTTCAGTCGCTTAACTCAATTAGAAGAGGTACAAGTAAGTAATAATAGGCTCACAGCACTTGATTTCCGTTCTAATCCTAATATGAAACTTGTAGCTTGTAGCTTAAATCGTATCAGCTCAGCTGCATATACTCAGCTAATCAACGGACTGAAAGTAAATACAGAAGGTTTGATTCTTGTATTCTCTGAAGCAGCTAATGAGCAAAACGAAATTAGCGATGCTCAAGTAACAAAGCTCCGCAGCGAAAAGAAATGGAAAGTATTCAAACAAAAAGCCGATGGTACTATTATGCAAACTACCGCTGGTAACCAATAAAAAAACGACTAAGTATATAAATAAAGCGATTTTAGTTTATAAAGCAATCTGATAAGTTTTATAGCGATTTATCAAAAGGAGATTACCGAAAAAGGTAGTCTCTTTTTTCTTTCACTAATGACTAATAATTATATATAAATACTAAGAATAACTATTATTAACAATAAAAAACTAACAATTTAATGCATTAATTATAAATACAACAAAGTAACCTATTGTAATTATTTTTCTTCAGTATTACTTAGTTCAAAATAGTTAAAATCATTAAATATAAAAATATTTTTACATATAATTCAAAAAAAATACATTTTTATTTGCTTTTTTCAAAAAATCTTTATATTTTTGCCCCGAATTGTAATAATATTTCTAACTATGCAAAAGAAAAACCTGTTAAAAGCTGGGATTTATTCCCTATTAGTGGGAGCATCTATTATAGCTTGCTCAAAAAAAGGTACTGAAGAACAACAAAGTACTACTACTGTCAATGTGCAAACACCCGCAGGTGTAAACCAATGGGGTATAAAGCCTAATGTGAATGTAGAAGCTCCTTATATGGTGTTTCAAACACAGAATGATGCCAACACTCCACTAAGTATAAAAATAGACCCTTTATACTCAAGCACAGAAGTGTGGATTGATACCAACAACAATGGTGTTTTTGATAATGGTGTTGACGCAAAAGTAAGCAACTTTAGTGCTCCTGTAACTTTCAAAGTTACTAACAAAGTATGGGTAGTGTACGGAAAGGTACGTAAAATAAACGTAGCGAATAACAAAATCATTCAAGGTTATGTAGCTGGCAATACCTCTCTAAATACTTTAGACGTAAGCCATAATGAGCTAACAGCTGCTAATTTGTTGTCCTTGGTAAAAAGCCTACCCAGCAAAAGTGCTACCGAAGCTTCACACATTATCATAGTGAAAGACAAGAGTATTGGTACTGAAGAGCACAACCAGTCTAATGCCGAAGTGCTAAAAGCAGCTAAAGCACAAAAATGGGGTGTAAAACAACACGAAGGAGGCAATAGAATCTCTGACTTTACTGAAGAAGAAGCTCAAAACGACAATGGTGCTGCCAACTTACCTCGTATTCTTGTTAAAACCGATAAGCCTGTAGGTAGCTCTTTGCACTTTGATATTGAAGCTGCTGACATAGACGAAGCATTTTTTGATTTTAACAATAACGGAAGGTTTGACAGAGGCGATTTGAGAATATCACAAGCTCAAAAACAGTATACTATTGCTTCACAAGAGTTCACAATCTATGGTAAAATAACAGCTTTCTTGGTAAGCTCATTAGATGATCCTGAAAATGTTAAAAACGAGATTACTAGGATAAAATTTGAAAACAATAATAGTATTGGTCAAATAATGGTGTTTAACAATAAACTTTCGGAAGCGGCTATTAATGAATTGGTAGAAAGCCTTCGTACAATTCCTGCAGGAGAAAGAGGAACTATCATAATCAAGCTTAACGTTGGTGATAACAACGTTGTTACAAGCCAAGCTATTAGTAAACTAAAAGGTAAAAATTGGACCGTTCAGGAAATAAAAGACGGATGGTGGGCTGATCTTTAATACTGAAAATCAATAAGGTATACAAAAAGAGTTATTTTTTTAAGAAAAAAGTAACTCTTTTTTTTGTTTTTATTACTAAAAGTTTCTACATTTGCACAAAAATAATCACACTTTCCAACCAAAAGGAAATCTACAAAAAACAAAATAGAAAAACAAAACATATTTAGTAGTAAATTTAATAAATAAAATATAACAAGATGTCTCAAAAAGGTAAAGTATCACAGGTAATTGGGCCTGTAGTGGATGTAGAATTTGGCTCTGATAATGAGCTACCTCGCATTTACGACTCATTGGAAGTAGTAAAACCCGATGGTACTAAACTGATATTAGAAGTACAATCTCACATAGGCGAAGATGTAGTACGCGCCATATCAATGGATTCTACCGAAGGGCTAAGCCGCGATACCGAAGTAATCGCTACGGGTAGCCCTATAAAAATGCCTGTAGGGCATAATATATACGGAAGATTATTCAACGTAATGGGTGACGGCGTAGACGGGCTGGGCAACCTACCTAAAGACGGTGATAACGGACTCCCTATACACCGCCCTTCACCTAAGTTTGAAGACTTATCTACTTCTACTGAGGTACTTTTTACAGGTATCAAAGTAATTGACCTAATAGAACCTTATGCCAAAGGTGGTAAAATTGGACTTTTTGGAGGTGCTGGAGTAGGAAAAACAGTACTTATTCAAGAGCTTATCAACAACATCGCTAAAGGACACGGAGGGCTATCTGTATTTGCAGGAGTAGGCGAACGTACCCGCGAAGGAAATGACCTATTGCGCGAAATGCTCGAATCGGGCATTATTAAATACGGCGATGCTTTTATGGAATCTATGGAAGCTGGTGGATGGGACTTGAGCAAAGTAGACAAAGACGCTATGAAAGAATCTAAAGCTACTTTCGTATTCGGGCAAATGAATGAACCGCCAGGAGCACGTGCTCGTGTGGCTCTATCAGGGCTCACCATAGCCGAATACTTCCGCGATGGTGCTGGCGAAGGACAAGGTAAAGATGTGCTTTTCTTCGTCGATAACATTTTCCGCTTTACCCAAGCGGGTTCTGAAGTGTCGGCTTTGTTAGGGCGTATGCCTTCTGCCGTAGGTTACCAACCTACATTGGCTACCGAAATGGGGGCTATGCAAGAGCGTATCACCTCTACTAAACACGGTTCTATTACCTCAGTACAAGCGGTATACGTACCTGCGGACGACCTTACCGACCCTGCGCCTGCTACTACCTTTGCGCACTTAGATGCAACTACGGTACTTTCGCGTAAAATTGCCGAACTAGGTATCTACCCTGCTGTAGACCCGCTTGACTCTACCTCGCGTATCCTTACCCCCGAAATATTAGGTAAAGAACACTATGAGTGTGCACAACGCGTAAAAGAACTATTGCAACATTACAAACAATTGCAAGATATTATCGCTATATTGGGTATGGAAGAGCTGTCGGAAGAAGACAAGATAGCTGTAGCAAGAGCACGCCGCGTACAACGTTTCTTATCGCAACCTTTCCACGTAGCTGAACAATTTACTGGGCTACCTGGTGCTTATGTGGATATTAAAGATACTATCAAAGGCTTTAATATGATATTAGACGGTGAGCTTGACCACCTACCTGAGGCTGCTTTCAACCTAAAAGGTACTATTGAAGAAGTGATAGAAGCGGGTGAAAAAATGCTTGCTGAGGCTTCATAACTATTAAATAACCTATTATGACAGTAGAAATTTTGACCCCAGAGAGGTTGTTGTACAAAGGCGAAGCCACTGCCATTACCTTGCCAGGCGCTAAGGGTAAGTTCCAAGTTTTAGAACACCACGCCTCTATTATTTCCCTACTCACTGAAGGCGAAATAGTACTAGTAAATGGCAAAGAAACTAAAAATATAGCTATTGTAGGCGGCACCATTGAGTTCAACCACAACAAAGCTATTATTTTAGCCGATTAAGGAGTTTGTGCTCAGAGATAAATTTTAAGTGGGAGACTGTCCTGAGAGTTACGACTCTTGGACAGTCTTTTTTCTAATTTTGAATTACTTTTTTAGTTTATGAATCATCGTAGAGTAGTTATTACGGGAATGGGGATATACTCGTGTATAGGAACAAATATAGAGGCGGTGCGACAATCGTTGTACGAAGGTAAATCGGGGATTGTACTACTACCCGAGCGCAAAGAATACGGTTATCGCTCGGCACTCACTGGCTATGTACCCAACCCCGACCTCAAGCAGCTATTAGGGAGGCGCGAGCGCATATCGATGGGGCAGGAAAGCGAATTTGCTTATATGGCTACCTCAGAAGCCTTAGCACAAGCTGCTATCACTCCTAACTATCTACGCGAAAATGAAGTGGGTATATTGTATGGCAACGATAGCGTAGCAGGTTCAGTAATAGAAACAAACGACAAAATTAGAGAAAAACGCGATACTACTTTAGTAGGCTCGGGGGCAGTGTTCAAAACAATGAACTCTACCGTTACAATGAATCTTTCTACTTTGTATGGTTTGCGAGGTATCAATATGAGTATCAGTGCGGCTTGTGCAAGTGGTTCGCACGCTGTAGGATTGGCTTACTTATTGATACAAAGTGGTTTGCAAGACTGCATTGTATGTGGTGGTGCACAAGAAATCAACAAGTATAGTATGGGCAGCTTTGATGGGTTGGGGGTATTCTCGATGCGGGAAGATGATCCTACACGAGCTTCGCGTCCGTTTGATGCTGCTCGTGATGGGTTGGTGCCCAGTGGCGGGGCAGCTACTTTGGTTTTGGAAAATTATGAACACGCTATGCAGCGTGGTGCCACGCCTATTGCTGAAGTAGTGGGCTATGGCTTTTCGTCTAATGGGGGGCATATCTCTACCCCAAATGTAGAGGGGCCTGCACGAGCTATGGAACGTGCTTTGCAGAATGCTGGTTTGCGGGCTACAGACATAGATTACATCAATGCGCACGCTACTTCTACCCCTATAGGTGATGCCAATGAAGCCAAGGCTATTTATCAGCTTTTTGGGGGAAATACTCCTATAAGTTCTACTAAAGGACTCACTGGGCACGAATGCTGGATGGCTGGTGCCAGTGAGATTGTATATTCAGTAATAATGATGCAACATAGTTTTATAGCACCTAACCTGAATTTTGAGACTGCTGATGCTGATAGTGGTAGGTTGCGCATTATAGCCGAAACGACCCCGCAGCGTATCGATACTTTTTTGAGTAATTCGTTTGGCTTTGGGGGTACTAATTCGGCAATAATAGTGCGTCAGCTATAAATACCTCCGTTGATATTGATAACTTCTCCTGTAATATAGCTTGCTTTTTTAGACACGAGGAAAGAAACGAGGTCGGCGACTTCTTCGGCTTCGCCAAAACGCCCTACGGGTATGAGTTTTACCAAGTCGGGTTCGTTGAGAGAAGAGGTCATATCGGTGCGAATGAATCCTGGTGCTATGGCGTTTACGGTGATGTGCCGTTTGGCAACTTCTTGAGCGAGAGCTTTAGTAGCAGCAATAATAGCTCCTTTGGCTGCAGAATAGTTGGTTTGCCCTGCTGTTCCTTTTACTCCTGAAACAGAAGCAATATTGATAATACGCCCGTAGCGGTGGCGCAACATACGTTGTATAAAGAAATTAGTAACGTTGTAGAATCCGCCGAGGCTGGTATCTATAACTTTTTTCCAATCTTCTGGGGGCATCCACATAAATAGTCCATCACGATTGATGCCAGCATTATTTACAATTACTTCTACAACGGCATCTTTATTATCATTTTGCCACTGTGTGAGTGCCTCTACGGTACTTTGATGATTTGAGACATCGAATTTGACGATATTACCATCGCGTCCTAATTTTTTGATATGGTCTAAGGTTTCGCGTGCTGCGACTTCATTGGACTGATAAGTAATCAGGAGGTGATAATCGGTGTCGTGGGCTAATTTTTCGCAGATGGCGCGCCCTATTCCTCTTGAACCACCTGTAATGACTGCAAATTTTCTCATAGTATATCTTTTAGTCGTTAGTCTTTAGTCGTTAGTTGGGGGCTGTGTTAGTTCGCTGTCTTTCCTTCGCTCAACGTTCGCTCAACGTTCGCTTAACCTTCGTCACATACTCGGCTGCGCCAGCTCGCTGACTTTCCTTCGCTCAACCTTCGCTGATAGTCAGCTATAGCCAGCTTTTCTTTTGGCGATTGGTTGGGAGAAATTGGGGGAAGGGTTATTTTTTTATTTCTTGCAGCAAATATACAAAAAAGTTTTATATCTTTGCGGAATTAAACGAAAAAAAATGTGCAATTAAAATAATATAACAATCAATTAAAATAAAAAGTAATTCAATGAAAAAAATGTTTTTTACAGTAATGGTTTTGGGTGTTTTTGGAGGGCTTAAGGCTCAGGTAACTGATTCGCTCCCACAGGGGGTAACACCTACAGAAATAAAGGTAGTTGCTGAAGCGAAACCTGCGGTACCTTCGTTTGCTGAAAAGCTAAATATTGACCTTTTCTTTAGAGGAGGTATGGTGGCAGATAGTTATGACAATGATGCTCGCAACAACACTCGCTTTGTGATTGACAATGCGCGCTTGAACTTTCAGGGTGATTTCAATAAGGATTTGTTTTACCGCTTGCGTTTTCGCCCTAGTCGTCCTTTTACGGCTAACAGCCAAGATGGTGGGGCTAGTGCTTTGGACTATGCTTTTATTACTTATCGTTTTGGTGGGGCTAGGCAATGGGATGTAACATTAGGGAAACAACTTGCTGCTTTTGGTTCGTTTGAAAAGGAAATCAATCCGTTGTATGAATATATTTTTAGTGATTACTTGAATGGAGTTTACAACAATGTGTTTTTGTCGGGGTTGAACTTAGGCTATAAAGTTGATGACAAACAGCGTGTGGGTGTGCAATTGCACAATACTTTTAACAATACTTTTGCTGAACACTTGAAGGCTAATGGACTTTCGGCAGGAAACTTTAAGGCTTCTAAAACGCCTATAGGAGCTTATTTGTATTGGTATGCTGATTTTGGGAAGTTCAAATTGCGCTATTCGTACAATGTATCGCAGTATGCTGCTGACAAGCTAACGCATTCGGTAGCATTGGGCAACAGCTACAAGAGTGGCAAACACAGCGTGTATTTGGATTTGAGTTATTCGCATATGGCAGCAGATTACGGCACTACGGTATCTAAACTTTTGGCAGGAGTGGGTACCCCTACGATGGAGGGTGATGCTGTTTATAAACGTGCAGTGTCGCGCTATGATTATCAGCTTACTGACCGCTGGAGCTTGTCTGCCAAAGTGGGTGTAGAGCTTGCGGGTAGCACTCAGCAGCTAAGTGAGCAATTGCGCGCTAACTGGATATATTTTGGGGCTGTGCAATACGCACCACTACAGGGGCAGGATTTGCGTTTTTATGTGGCTTATGTGGGTAATACTATATCGTATTACGAGGCTTTGCACCGCAAAAATGAGCAGCTGAACAGAATTGCTATAGGTGCTTATTACACATTGCCTATACTAAAAACTAAGAACTAACACTAACACTAACAACATACAACTGAAAATGAAGCAAATAGAGGGTTTTTCAAAACTTAGTAAGCAGGAAAAGATAGCGTGGTTATGCCGCACTTATTTTGGTGATGTGAGTGATGCCGCTGCCTTATTTGAAAGGTATCACAACACTGATAGTGAACTGCAAAAGCTACACGATGAGTTTATAGAAAACACAGTAACTAACTACTACTTGCCTTTTGCTGTAGCTCCTAACTTTCTTATTGACGGGAAAACGTATACAGTACCTATGGCAATAGAGGAAAGTTCGGTAGTAGCTGCGGCAAGCAAGGCTGCAAAATACTGGCAAGGCAAGGGAGGCTTTCACACGCGGGTAGTAGCCACTGAAAAAACGGGGCAGGTGCATTTCTTTTTCTATGGAGAAAAGGAAGCATTGCAGGCTTTTGTAGATAGAACTACCCCTATAATGTTGCAACGAGCTGCCCCTATTACGGCTAATATGGAAAAACGTGGTGGGGGCGTTCGCTCGCTTGTATTGGTAGATAAAACGGAGGCTTTGGCGCATTACTACCAGCTATCGGCTACTTTTGAGACTCTTGATGCTATGGGGGCTAACTTCATCAACAGTTGTTTGGAATCGTTTGCAGAGACCTTTAGAGAGGAGGCTGAAAAAGAGGCTTCTATGCAGGGGCAATACGAGATTGTGATGTCGATACTTTCTAACTACGTGCCTAATTGTGTGGTGCGTGCAGAGGTGCATTGCCCTGTAGGTGAGCTAAAAATAGCGCACTTAGAGGGAGAAGCAGCTGCTAACAAATTTGTACAAGCGCTTGCTATTGCCAATGCTGATGTGTATCGTGCTACGACTCACAACAAGGGAATAATGAACGGCGTGGATGCTGTGGTATTGGCTACGGGTAATGACTTTAGAGCAATAGAGGCTGGTGCTCACGCTTATGCGGCTCGTACGGGTAGCTATAGGAGTTTGTCGGAGGCTTGGATAGAAGAGGGTGTATTTCATTTTGCTTTGGAGTTGCCGTTGGCACTGGGGACGGTAGGTGGGCTTACCAACTTGCACCCTTTGGTGAAAACAGCGTTAGAAATTTTGGAAAAACCTACGGCACGGCAACTGATGGGGATAGTAGCAAGTGTAGGGCTGGCACAGAACTATTCGGCAGTGAGTTCGCTGATAGGTTTAGGCATTCAGAAAGGGCATATGAAGATGCATCTGAACAATATACTGAATCAGCTACAAGCAAATGAGGAAGAGAAGAAAGTGCTTACGGCTTATTTCAAAGATAAAACGGTAACACATAGTGAGGTGAAGAGGGAGCTGGAACGATTAAAACTAACTACTAACGCAAATAACTAATGAGGAAATACTTATATTTTACGACAATAGTACTTATAGCGTTGGGCTTATGGCAGTGCGCACGGCGAGGCACCCCTACGGGAGGTCCGAAAGACGAAACACCGCCAGAGTTACTATTGGCTACACCGCCATCGGGAACTACAAACTTTGTAGGGAAGAAAATACGGCTACGCTTTGATGAATTTGTGGTTACGAAAGACCTTCGCAAGCAACTTATCATCTCTCCGCCGATGAATAATTTCCCTACGATATTGCCTAATTCGGCTTCTAAATGGTTGGAAATAAGAATTACAGATACCTTGCAAGCGAATACTACCTATGTGCTAAACTTTGGCAATAGCATACAAGATTACAACGAGAATAACCCTTATAGAGATTTTAAATATGTATTTTCGACAGGGCAAACGATTGATACGCTGTGGTATGAGGGTGATGTAGCAGACGCTTTTGAGCCTACAACCGATAACTTTGTAACGGTAATGCTGTACCCCTACAACGAACAATACAACGACTCGATAGTATACAAGCAAAAGCCGCTATACGTAACCAATACATTAGACAGCCTTAATTCATTTGCTTTTGAATATCTAAAAGAGGGCAAATACAAACTTATTGCGCTAAAAGACAAGGATAACAATTACTTATTCAACCCTAAAAGCGACAAGATTGGTTTTCTGGAAGCGCCTATTAGCGTGCACGACCTAAAAGGGCAGTCGCAGGGGGTTTATCCTAAGTTGCGATTGTTCAAAGAAGTATTGCCTTACAAAGCGAGCCGACCTTGGCAGGCTGCTACTAACCGCATTAGTTTGGGTTACGAAGGGGCTACCCATAGCCTTACGGTGAAACCTATAGGCGTAGGCGATGACTTTAAATATGTAGTTGCTAAAGACCCCAAAAAAGATACGCTGAACATTTGGTATTCTCCGAAGCAGAAAGATTCGTTGGTAATTGCTGTAGCACATCAGCAAAAGGTGGATACTTTCAGGGTGCGACTACGCGAAAGCAAAGATATAAAACCGGACAGCTTGCGAATAGAGAAACTTTTTTCAGCAGACTTGCCTATGAACAAGGACTTTGGTTTTAAAAGCAATATTCCTTTGGCAAAGGTAGATGCTTCTAAAATAAAAATCACTCAGGGGAAAGATTCATTGGCTAAGAAAATAGATTTTAAAGGAGAGCTGAGTGCCGACAAGCTCATATATTACTTAAAATTTGACAAGAAAAACGGCGAACGATTCAACATTCAACTACTGCCCAAAGCTATGGTTGATTTCTTTGGGCATAGCAACGACAGCCTGAAGGTGGCTATCAGCACAAAACCCTTAGAAGAACTATCGGTACTAAAATTGGCTATCAAAGGCGAGGGGGTAGCATTGCAGTTCCCTATAATACTACAGCTGACGGACAGCAAAGGCAAGGAGGTGAAAGAAACCTACCGCTTTGAAAAGCCTCAAGACCTGTACATACTACAATACATTACCCCTGCCAAATACCAACTTCGGCTTATAGAAGACCGCAATGACAATGGCAAGTGGGATACGGGCAATTTCCTAAAACATCTACAGCCTGAACGCGTATGGTTTTTGGGCAAAGAAATGGAACTGCGAGCCAACTGGGAAATAGAAGAGAATTGGCTGCTAAAAGATTAGAAATGATTATAGAATTTGAACATAAGCAATCGGCACACTGTGAAAATGGTGTGGCTTGCAATTTATTGCGTTTCAACGGAATAGAGCTAAGTGAGCCAATGGTGTTTGGCATAGGCTCTGGTTTGTTGTTTTTTTACTTTCCGTGGCTAAAGGTAAACCAAGCTCCTGCTATTAGCTACCGCACTATGCCAGGTCATATTTTTAGTAAAGTAGCTAAACGCTTGGGGTTTAAAGTAAAACGACAAAAATTTTCTTCGCCCGAAAAGGCGGCACAAGTACTTGATGCGAATCTTGAGAAAGGTATTCCGACAGGTTTGCAAGTAGGGGTATTCAACCTGCCTTATTTTCCTGATGAGTATCGTTTTCACTTCAACGCTCATAATATAGTGGTATATGGCAAAGAAGGCGACAGCTATTTGGTAAGCGACCCTGTGATGCCATCGGTGCATAGGCTTACCGCACAAGAGCTTACCAAAGTGCGCTTTGCTAGTGGGGTACTTGCCCCGAAAGGACATCTGTACTACCCTACTGAGCTGCCTAAAGAGCTTTCGCTAGAAAAAGCAATATGGAAAGGTATTGGGCAGACCTGCAAAACTATGCTTGCCCCTATGCCTATAGTGGGCGTTGCGGGCATTAAGAAACTGAGCAAAGATATACTAAAATGGCATAGAAAGCTGGGCGCTAAAACTACAAACTACTACCTTGCACAGCTAATACGTATGCAAGAAGAGATAGGCACTGGCGGGGGAGGCTTTAGGTTTATTTACGGAGCTTTTTTGCAAGAAGCGGGTAAACTTTTGAAAAACGATGCCTTAATAGCTCTTTCTGAAGAAATTACAAATATAGGTGATGCGTGGCGCGATTTTGCAGTAAATATTGCAAGATTGTATAAAAACCGAAGCACTCAAGCGGATGTGTACAGCACACTCTCTGCGCAATTGTACAACATAGCTGAAAGAGAAGAGGCTTTTTTTAAGAAACTGAAGGGTGTAGCAAAGAATAAAAAGTAAAGAATATGCTTATACGATTTCAAATAAAGAACTTATATTCGTTTGAAGAAGAGACAGAGTTTAACCTTCTGACTAACGATTCAGAACTATTGCCTCACCACAAAAAACACGCTAATGGGGTAGATTTTCTGCGTATGACTGCTATTTATGGAGCTAATGCCTCTGGAAAATCTAACTTTGTAAAAGCTATCGGTTTGCTAAAAGAAACGATAAAAAGAGGAAAAATTATAGACAACGCTAATGATTATAAGTTCAAACTTAGTAAGACAGCATTAACTGAGCCTATTTCATTGGGAATAGAATTGCTAACCAATAGTAAAATGTACTATTATACCCTTACTTTTGAACACAATCAAATACTCAATGAGGCACTGATAGAAACGTTTAAAGAAGGTGAAGATCGTGTAGTATTTGAACGTAGTTTAGCAGGTGAAACGCAACAAATACCTTTTATAGGAGGTAATGTAAAGGACGAAAAAGAACGTATGTTTTTGGAATTGCTCAGTGAAAAATTATTAAGCAAAGAAGAATTATTACTTACGTTCCTCGCACAGAAGTACCCCAACGAATATGCTGATATAGATAATGTGTTTAGCTGGTTTTCTGAAACTCTTATAGTTCTTTCTTCTTCCTTCAAAGTGAACGGAATGATACATCTCTTCAACATAAATAGTGAAATACGTGATTTTATCAATACATTCATACCTAATTTAAGTACTGGTATTGAAAAATTTCATATAAAAACCGATAGAATAGAAAAAACTTTTCCTAATCTGAGCGAAGAAAACAAAAAAGAACTTATTGATAAAATAAAAAGAGAAGGTAATGAAGGAGCTGCTTTTTATGATAATTATACAAGAGAAGAAGTAGGTATTGTTTTGGGTGAAGACAACCATCTTTACACTAAACGCTTATTTACAGAACACCTAGGCAGAAATGGTTACAAAGGGCAGTTTCCTTTCAGATTGGAATCAGACGGCACTAAGCGCCTATTAGAATATGCGCCTCTTATCAGTGATGTCATCAATAATGAACAAGTGTATATAGTAGATGAAATAGAGCGCAGCATTCACCCGATGATGATAAAAGAGCTTATTAAAAAAATATCATCAGACCCTACCGCTAAGGGGCAACTTATTTTTACCACTCACGAATCGTGTTTGTTAGACCAAGAGATATTGCGCCCTGACGAAATTTGGTTTACCCAAAAAGATATGGGAGGAGCAACCCAAATGTATTCACTCAGCGATTTCAATATCAGCAATACCGCTACTGTTGAAAATGACTACCTCAATGGGCGTTATGGAGGTATTCCTTTTTTATCAAACTTAAAAGAACTTAATTGGCATACCGATGAAACCATACCTAAATAGAAATAATAAATATGAGCGGAAAGCCCCTACTCGCGAAGCTAAAAAAGTGTACATCTTTTGCGAAGGCGATAGAGAAGTAAGCTATTTTAATTACTTCACTGGCATTTCGTCTAATATTGACATTATCCCCATTGGGAATGAAGATGGTAAATCAGACCCATTGAAGCTCAAAGAACAAGCAGGAATCTTTTTTCAAAAAAATTCTTTAAGTGCCGACTATCGCGATGAAGTATGGTTTGTAATTGATACCGACCGCTGGAATGAGAACAACAAAATAACTCAGCTAAAAGATTTTTGCACACAGAAAAAAACAGATAAAAATAGTTGGGAAGTAAGCCAAAGCAACCCCCTCTTTTGAAGTTTGGTTGTATTACCACTTTATAGATGAAAAACCGGAAGAGAAAGAAGTAAAGGCTTACCCAACTTTTAAAGCGTTTTTAAACGGTAAAGTAAAAGGAGGTTTTGATGCACGCAAAGATCCTATACATATAGAAACAGCCATAGATAATAGCTTGAAGCACTATGCCAAAGACAATAAAGGACAGCCTATACTTTATACCACTGAAGTACATAATTTAGCCAATAGTATCTATCCTTTTTTGAAAGAAACTATACAACAGCTCCTTAAAAATACATCGGTTTTGAGTTGAGTGGGGCAATTGTGGGACAAAAGTTTGTGATTAGAATTATTTTTGTACCTTTGCAGAGGGAATTTGAAGAAAATTAAACAACCTTTTTTATTATGAGTAATCTACCAAAATATGAAGTGAAAATTGGTGAAACAGCTCTTATCTATAATTTTATTAGTGAAGGAAGCAAAGGGAAGATTATCAAAATCATCTCTTTTCAAGAAACTAATATAAACAATTTTTATAACTTAGGACTTGTAGATGAAAATCCTATCACCGGAGAATTAGATGATCAAGTAGTTTCTAATAATGGAGATACAGAAAAGGTATTAAATACTGTTGTTTCTGTTATTTATGATTTCACAGAACTTTTCCCTAATGTGTGGATATACGCTGAAGGGAGTACCCCTTCCAGAACAAGGTTATACCAAATGAAAATTGTAAAATATTTTGATATTGTTATAAGAGATTTTCACTTGTTATGCCTTTTGAATGGAGAATGGGAGGAATTTCGCCCTAAAGTTAATTATGAAGGCTTTGCGATAAAAAGAAAATAAAGACCATGAGCACAAAAGAAAAACAAATAAACAATCACCCTATGGTGAAAAAACCTTTGAGAAAAACATCTCATTATACAGTCTTAGAGGTAGATACCTCTCTAGACAAATATCTAAATGCACCTATTTTTACTAAAAAATTAGCGCGTGTAAATGAAAAATTAGAAAAGGTAGGCTTACCTAAAACTATTGTAAATTAAACATTTAGAAATGAATAAAATCAACCTTTTACTACTGATAAGCTTAGCTACTATAAACAGCTGGACTCAGGAACAGACCCTTGAAAAAGGATGGAAATTTAGCAGAGAGGATAATCCTGAGTTTTCGGAATCTACTTATAACGATGGTCATTGGCAAAGTGTTACAGTGCCGCACGATTGGGCTATCTATGGTCCGTTTGATATGGAAAACGACATTCAGCGCACTGCTATTAAACAAGATGGACAAAAAGCGGCTATTGAACACACAGGACGTACGGGTGGGCTTCCTTTTGTGGGCGTGGGCTGGTACCGCACAACTTTTGATGTTTCGACTCTTACTAACGAAAAAGAGGTTTTCGTGCAATTCGATGGGGCAATGAGCAACCCCGAAGTGTACATAAACGGGCAAAAAGCGGGCGAATGGCACAATGGATACAACACTTTTTTCTTGAATATTACCCCTTATGTAAAAGCTAAAAACAATACACTTGCGGTACGCCTTAACAACCTTACGCAAATGTCGCGTTGGTACCCTGGGGCAGGTTTGTATCGCAATGTGCATATCATCACTAAAAACAAGACTCATATCCCGATTTGGGGCATACAAATTACTACTCCTGAGGTAACTAACAACTTTGCGAAAGTAGTGGTAAACACAGAGTTTGTAGCTGCTAAAAAAGAAGCTATTGCGGCAGAAACTACTATCTTTAACCAATGGGGCGAAAAAGTAGCCCACAGCAGCAACCAAGCGACAGCCTATACTACTGACAAAATTACTACAGAACTATATATTGACAAACCTCTTTTGTGGGATATTGGCAAGCCTAATCTTTACAAAGCTGTTACCAAATTGTATGAAAATGGACAGCTAAAAGATGAGGTAAGTACCACTTTTGGGGTTCGCACTATAGAACTTAAGCCCAACGATGGATTGTACCTCAACGGGCGAAAAATAAAAATACAAGGGGTATGTATGCATCACGATTTAGGGGCTCTTGGGGCAGCTGTGAATGAGAGCGCTATTCGCCGCCAAATACGAACAATGCAGGATATGGGTGCTAATGCAATTCGCACATCGCACAATATGCCTGCTCCTGAATATGTGCGTGCTGCAGATGAATTGGGAATGCTATTGGCAGTGGAAAGTTTTGACGAATGGGCAATTGCGAAGGTAGAAAACGGCTATCACCTATACTTCAAAGAATGGGCTGAAAAAGACCTCACTAACCTTGTAAAACACTATCGCAACAACCCAAGCGTACTGATGTGGTTTATAGGCAACGAGGTAGAAGAACAAAGTGCTGAAAGCGGTTCGCAAGTAGCCTACTACTTACAAAGTATCGTACAAAAACTTGACCCCACACGCCCCGTGAGTAATGGTATGGACAGACCGCAAGACATTTTGCGCAACAATATGGCAGCGACAATGCAGTTGGCGGGGTTCAACTACCGTCCGTTTAAATACCGAGAAGCCTATAAAAAGTTGCCACAGCGTTTGTTTTTGGGTAGCGAAACGGCTTCAACGGTGAGTTCGCGTGGGGTATACAAATTTCCTGTGGTACGAAAATCGATGGCAAAGTATGCTGATATGCAATCATCATCATACGATGTAGAGCACTGTGGATGGTCGAATTTACCAGAAGACGACTGGATACACCAAGAAGATTTGCCTTATATGATAGGTGAATTTATTTGGACAGGGTTTGACTATTTAGGAGAACCTACGCCCTACTATGTGGAATGGCCTTCGCATAGTTCTTATTTTGGTGCTGTAGATTTAGCAGGCCTTCCGAAAGACCGCTTCTACCTATACCGCTCGCATTGGAACAAAGAGGCTGAAACGCTTCATATTCTTCCGCATTGGAACTGGGAAGGGCGCGAAGGAGAAACAACCCCTATATTCGTTTATACTAATTATCCTTCGGCAGAGCTTTTTATCAATGGGAAAAGCCAAGGGAAACGCTATAAAGATCTCAGCATCAAACTAGAAGAGGAGGAAAAAGATGGCAACCCTGAAGATTTGGAACGCCAAAAGCGTTACAGACTGATGTGGATGGACACTAAATACGAAGCGGGGGTAGTGAAAGTAGTAGCTTATGACAACAATGGCAAAGCGGTGGCGGAAAAAGAAATACGCACCGCAGGCAAGCCTTACGCTTTACGCCTTATAACTCATAAAGAAACGGCTTTTTCGCCCAATGGAAAAGACCTTGCTTACATAACTGTAGAGGCAGTGGACAAGGATGGCAATTTGTGCCCCAATGTGAATGATTTGGTAACCTTCAGCGTAAAAGGTGTGGGAAGCTATCGCGCAGCAGCTAATGGCGACCCTACTTGTACCGATGTATTCCACTTGCCTAAGATGCATCTTTTCAATGGAAAATTGGTAGTAATAGTACAATCGGGTGAGGAGAAAGGCAAAACAACACTAAAAGCGCAAAGCAAGCGATTGAAGGGAGAAATAACAATTATAAGTGAATAATTATGGCAAAAGAAACCCCGCTAATGAAGCAATACAACCAGATAAAGAGCAAATATCCTGATGCGTTATTGCTTTTCAGAGTTGGTGATTTCTACGAAACTTTTGGAGAAGATGCGGTAAAAGCAGCTGCGGTGCTTGATATAGTGCTTACTAACCGAAATAACGGCACGGAGCGCTCGGAGTTGGCAGGCTTTCCGTATCACTCTATCAATACGTATTTGCCACGCCTTGTAAAAGCGGGGTATAGAGTAGCCATATGCGACCAATTGGAAGACCCCAAAACGGTGAAAGGAATCGTAAAACGGGGTGTTACTGAATTAGTTACCCCTGGTGTTGCCCTAAACGATGACATACTACAATCTAAAAGCAATAATTTTTTGGCTTCGGTATGGATAGGCAAGCAAGTGAATGGGGTTGCTTTTTTGGATGTATCGACAGGAGAGTTTTTGGTATCGCAAGGCGACAAGAGCTATATAGATAAATTACTACAAAACTTTCACCCTAGCGAATTGCTTATCGCTAAACATCAAAAGAAAGAATTTGCAGCAGCTTTTGGCGGTGATTTTCATTGTTTTTATTTAGAAGACTGGGTTTTTAAAGAAGATTATGCCCAGCAACTGCTCACCAAGCATTTTCAAACAAACTCTCTGAAGGGCTTTGGTGTAGAAGAGCTTACCGATGCTTTGCTTAGCGCGGGGGCTATATTGTACTATCTATCGGAAACACAACATCACCAGTTACAGCACATAACACGTATACAGCGAATTGCCGAAGAGGCTTATGTGTGGCTTGATAAATTTACGATTAGGAATTTAGAGCTTTATACGGGTAGTTCGGCACAATCGGTGAGTTTGCTGGATGTGATTGATAAGACGCTTTCGCCAATGGGCAGCCGTACCCTGAAGCGATGGCTGGCACTTCCGCTAAAAAAGATAGAAAAAATACGACAACGACACGAGGTAGTAGCTTACTTCTTGAAACAACTACCCGAATTAGAAAGCATAAAAGAGCATATAGCGCGCATAGGTGATATTGAGCGGCTGATATCAAAAGTCGCTACACAAAAGATTAATCCGCGAGAGGTGGTGCAATTGTGTAGCTCATTGGAACATATTCCGCAAATAAAACAACTATGCTTGACTTCAGGCAACGAATCGCTAAGCTTATTGGGCGACAAATTGCACGACTGCCAGCAGCTGTGTGCACGCATACGCGAAACCCTCAATGAAGAGGCTCCGGTGAATATTGCTAAAGGTAATGCTATTGCTGCGGGCTATTCGGCAGAATTGGACGAATTGCGAGGATTATCGCATTCGGGAAAGTCGTATTTGGACGATTTACTGCTAAGAGAAACCCAACGCACGGGTATTCCTTCGCTAAAAATAGACAATAACAATGTTTTTGGTTATTATCTTGAAGTGCGCAATACGCATAAAGACAAAGTACCTGCCGACTGGGTGCGCAAACAGACTTTGGTGAATGCTGAGCGTTATATCACCAATGAGCTGAAAGAATATGAGGCAAAAATACTGGGGGCTGAAGAGAAAATAGGGCAATTGGAACAAGCCCTTTATGCTGAGCTTCTGAACTATATAGCTGAATATATAGCCCCTGTGCAGCAGAACGCTATCTTGGTAGGGCAAATAGATTGCCTTGCGGGCTTTGCAACACTTGCTTTACAAAACAATTATCAGCAGCCTGAAATGAGTGATGACTATGTAATAGACATCAAGGAAGGGCGACACCCTGTAATTGAGAAACAATTACCTATAGATACCCCTTATATTGCTAACGATGTGTATTTAGACCGTGAGCAGCAACAAATTATAATGATTACGGGTCCTAATATGTCGGGTAAATCGGCAATATTGCGGCAAACAGCACTCATCGTATTATTAGCACAAATAGGTAGTTTTGTGCCTGCTACCTCAGCACACATAGGGATTATTGATAAGATTTTTACTCGTGTGGGGGCAAGTGATAATATATCGCTGGGAGAATCTACTTTTATGGTAGAGATGAACGAAGCGGCACTGATACTAAACAATATATCGGAACGCAGCTTGGTGCTTTTGGACGAGATTGGTAGGGGGACAAGTACTTATGACGGTATCTCGATAGCGTGGGCTATAGCAGAGTACTTGCATCAGCACCCTTCGCGCGCTAAAACGCTGTTTGCAACCCACTACCACGAGCTTAATGAAATGACAGAGAGCTTTGAACGCATCAAGAACTACAACGTATCGGTAAAAGAAACCACTGACAGCGTGCTTTTTTTGCGTAAATTGGTTGCTGGAGGTTCGGCACATAGTTTTGGGATACACGTAGCTAAAATGGCAGGTATGCCCCAATATGTAATACAGAAAGCTAACAAAATGCTTCAGAAGCTAGAAGAAAACCACAATATAGCACCGCAAACTTCTTTGAAAAGTAGCAATAAAGAGATGCAGCTTAGTTTTTTTGACCTCAACGACCCTCTATTAGAAGAACTAAAAACAGATTTGTTGGGCTTAGACCTCAATACCCTAACCCCTATTGAGGCTTTGATGAAGCTAAATGAAATGAAGGCACGTTTTAAAACTAATAAATAACTGAAATGCAAGAAATACAAGAACAGCAAATATATGGCATACGAGCGGTAATAGAAGCCGTGAATGCAGGCAAAACCATTGATAGGGTATTTTTGCAGAAAGGACTGCAAGGGACACTTTATAAAGAACTATTGACGACACTGCAAGGGGCACAAATAGCTACACAATACGTGCCTATAGAAAAGCTGAACCGAATGAGTAAGAAAAACCACCAAGGGGTAATTGCTACCTTGTCGCCTGTAGAATATCAGGATTTTGAAGAATTGGTAATTGGAGTAACCGAGAGTGGCAAAGTGCCTCTTTTCTTGATATTAGACCACTTGCAAGACGTGCGAAATTTTGGAGCTATAGTACGTACCGCTGAATGTACAGGGGTATCGGGGATTATAATTCCGAAGCGCGGGAGTGTAAGCGTTACAGCCGATGCGGTAAAAACCTCGGCAGGAGCCGTTTTCAGAGTGCCTATATGCAAAGTAGACAACTTGATTGATGCTGTGTATTACTTGCAAGGTAGCGGCATCAGGGTAGTAGCTGCTACAGAAAAGACTAATAATCTGCTTTATAGCGAAGATTTTACCACTCCTTTGGCAATAGTAATGGGTGCCGAAGATGTAGGCATTTCGGGAGGGGTACTAAAAGTAGTAGATAGCCGAGTGAAATTACCTATGGCAGGCGAAATTGGGTCGCTAAATGTTTCGGTAGCTTGTGCTGTATTTTTGTATGAAGCAGTAAGACAACGAGAGTAATTTTGAATTTTGAATTTTAAGAGCCTGTCGGAAAAGTTTGGTTTCGTGAGGGCGATTTGCCAATCGCCCCTACA
>NZ_KB291293.1:0-905 GCF_000318275.2 Capnocytophaga sp. oral taxon 332 str. F0381 | reverse complement strand
AACTTTTCTGCAGATTTGATAACGAGCTCAAGGGAATTACTAAGATAGGTAGAGATAAGTTTTTTACCTTATTGAGGAACAATGATTTACTTATCAAAAGGAAGAAAAGTTTTACTCGTACGACCGATTCTAATCACTCCTATTGGAAGTACAAAAACCAAGTCAGAGGTCTATCAATAACTCGTAAAAATCAGGTTTGGGCGAGCGATATTACCTATATTCGCACTGAAGAAGGTTTTAGATACTTATCACTTATAACTGACTTATATTCAAGGAAAATAGTAGGTTACAAACTATCTAATAGTCTTTCGATAGAGGGTTGTATGGAGGCTTTGAAAAGGGCTTTAAAACTCTGGGATGGTACAGAACCGCTTATTCATCACTCAGATCGTGGTGTTCAGTATTGCTGTAAAGAGTACACGGGTTTGCTGATAAAAAAAGGTATTACAATCAGTATGACAGAGGAAAATCATTGCTACGAAAATGCTTGTGCTGAGCGAGTTAATGGTATTCTTAAGCAGGAATATGGCTTAGATGATACTTTTAAAAATGAAAAACAGGCTCTAAGGGCTGTCAAAGAAGCTATTTTGATTTACAATAGTAATCGTTTACATACTTCTTTAGGCTTTAAAACACCTGATTCAGTGTATTTTACAAAGTCTGCATAGGTAAGAGTTAGTTTTTAAATAGGTAAGTTTTTTAAAGGCTTTTTAAATACAAATTATTGAAAAACAGAGAAATGGTATAAAAAATAAAGAAGTATCTTACCTAAAACTAAGAAAAGACGAATCGCTCTGTATTTTGTGTAGTATCTATAGCAGAGTTTATTCTTTTATGTAAACTGCAAAGATAATAATTTGCTTACAAAATTGAACTTTATTAGTAGTAAAAAATGTTAATCAAAC
>NZ_KB291292.1:0-1322 GCF_000318275.2 Capnocytophaga sp. oral taxon 332 str. F0381 | reverse complement strand
GGTTAAGATAACGTCTTATGTCGCACATTAGTCCTCTGCCAATTCTTTGATTTAAAGCCTTATTTTTAAATAGAATGGTAGACGTTAGGGTCTAATAAAGACTTTAGAAGCAAAGGCTTATTTTTAATATCAATAATCATATTTAGAAAATGAAAAACTATGTTCTTTTTACAGGGATCGATGTATCCAAAGACAAATTAGATATTTGTTATGTGGATAAAAATGGCAATGTATTAGGTTCAAAAGTAATTGACTATAAGCCTAAAAACATTAAATCTATTGTAAAGGATTTGGAAAGGTTAGGTTACAACCTGACTTAAACGCTTATTTGTTTTGAAAATACAGGGGTGTATTCAATCAAATTAGGTGAAGTGCTCTCTGAGCTAAATGCTTATTATAGTGAGGTTTCAGCTCTTGAAATCAATAAATCTAAAGGTATTACTAGAGGTAAAGATGACAAAACCGATGCTAAAATGATTGCTCTTTATGCCTTGAGAAATATTGATAAAATAGTGCTTTCAAAGGTAACGGATGAAGCTATACAGGAACTTAAACTTCTCTTTGCTGAAAGGGAAAAAATACAAAAGTCAATAACAAGTTTGAAAATGACCCAAGAGAATGAAGGACGGGTAAATAGCAAGGCTTATGAGAGTGTTCAAAAAATAAATCAACAAACAAGAGTTGCTCTTAAAAATAGTCTAAAAGCTATTGAAAATGAAATAGAAAGGGTTTTTAAAGAGCATCCTGAATTGAAAAAGAATCGCGATTTATTGAAGAGTATAAAGGGAATTGGTACTATAATTTCGGCTTATTTAGTAATGATTACTCATAACTTTACTAAATTTAAAAATAGCCGTAAATTTGCTTGCTATTCGGGAATAGCGCCCTTTGAACATAGCTCGGGAAAGTCGGTAAGAGGAAAGACTCAAGTAAATCATTTTGCAAATAAAAAAGTTAAGGCTTTGCTGAGTATGGCGGTTCAGTCGGCTAAAAAATATAACTCTCAAATAAAGGCATATTTTGAGAAGAAGAAAGAGCAAGGGAAGCATATTTTGCTGATAAGCAATAACATAAAGTTTAAACTTGTAAATATTGCTTTTGCAGTAATCAAGAGAGGAACTCCTTATGTAGATATATATAAATATGCTACCGTAGCATAAGAGAAAAAAGAGTGTATTAATACTCTTAAATATTTGAATAACAATAAAATAATAGCTTAAATAAATTAGGCTATAGGTGGTGTTTTGGGCAAAAATTTGTTCTAAAATACAAAAAAAATCAAAAAAATACCTTTTAAAATTTGGATATTAACATAGAATGTG
>NZ_KB291291.1:0-596 GCF_000318275.2 Capnocytophaga sp. oral taxon 332 str. F0381 | reverse complement strand
ATTAAATATTTATCCTTTAGTTCTGATACTTTTTCAAAAGGAATTTTATATAAAGAGCAAGGAAATGAAAGTATTTTTTTTAGTTCTATAATCTTACATTGTAATAAATTGCTTACCACCCCTAAAGGATAATAAAAAATATCATAACCATTATCAGCTTGTATGAAAGTCTCATCATAATTTTCTATATCAGTTTTAACTCCAATTTCATCTGTAGAAACTATGTATTCGTTTTGAATGTCTAATTCATATCTTCTCAGTAATTGATTGTTTTTAAAATGTTCAAATAACATTGTAGGTATCCATATATCTATATTAAATTTATATATATATGAATTATTAGATAAAAAAAGTAATTTTTCTTTATCAATAAAATTAATACATTCACCTTCTACTATATACATATCCAATAAATCTATTGTTGAAAGTTTTGATAAACTATTTGATATATTTATCTCATCAATAGTCTTCCATGTGATATTTTCTCTTATCAAATCTAAATTCAAATCATTAGAAAAAGAGATAAATAAGTTTTTTGGTATTATTAACCAACTTCTATGACTAAAAAAATTAAATAAATTTTGCATCTTAATGAT
>NZ_KB291290.1:0-11175 GCF_000318275.2 Capnocytophaga sp. oral taxon 332 str. F0381 | reverse complement strand
GTTTTTAGTGTAAACCTATTTCAGGATATGACACCACAACACAAATTTACTAATTTGCTAATTTTCTAATTTTCAAATTTGCTAATTTTCCAATTACTTCTTATCTTTGCGCATTATTTTATAGTTCAAAGACCTTGTTTACATTCACTAAAAACGAAAAGCTATGCAAGCGTGACCACATACAGCAGCTATTTTCAGCCCCCGATAGCCACACTATCTATCCCCTCAAGCTGCTTTATACCCCCATACACACGCTACAAGCACCTTATCAACTACTGATAAGCGTGCCAAAACGCACATTCAAAAAAGCAGTACATCGCAACCGACTAAAACGCCTCATTCGTGAAGCCTATAGGTTGCAAAAACACCACCTACCACACCCCACCACACCCTATGCCTTAGCAATCATATATATAGGTAAAGAACTCACCACCTACCAACACATCTACCACACCCTCACCCAACTGATTGAAAAACTAAACCCTAACATCAAAAACGATAAAATATGATAAATAACTTTACCCTATCACTATTACCACCCCCAGCAGAAGTAGAAACACGCGAAATACTCAAACAACTAAACCTCTCGCATAGGCATTTGGCAGAACTCAAAGGAATTGTTAAAACCATTCCAAACGAGCAAATACTTATTAATACACTTTCACTTCAAGAAGCAAAAAGTAGTAGCGAAATCGAAAATATAGTTACTACTCACGATGACCTCTATAAAGAACACATTATGATAGAAACCAATCCAGCAAGCAAAGAAGTTGTCAATTATGCTAAAGGATTGAAAATGGGATTTGAAATTGTACGTAAAGAAAAACTCTTATTAAACAAACATATACTACTGATACAAGAACAATTAGAAGAAAATAAAGCAGGATTTAGAACGCAAGCAGGTACAAAACTCATCAACAGCAAAAAAGAGGTAGTCTATACCCCACCACAAGATAAAGATGAAATCCTAAACCTAATGGCAAATTTAGAGAAATTTATCAATGACCCCAATTTCTCAGACCTCGACCCTCTAACTAAAATGGCTATTATACACTATCAATTTGAGAGCATACACCCTTTTTATGACGGAAACGGACGTACAGGGCGTATTATCAATATCTTGTACTTAGTATTAGAAGGATTGTTAGACCTACCCGTGCTTTACCTCAGTAGGTATATCATTCAGCACAAAGACGATTATTACAAGGCATTGCAAGGGGTAAGAACTCACGGCGACTGGCAAACACTGATATTGTACCTACTAAAAGGAGTGGAAGTAACAGCTATTGAAACCATAAGTTTGGTAGAAAATATCAAAACACTAATGCAAAACACCAAACAACGCCTCCGTACAGAACTGCCAAAAATCTATAGCCAAGACCTGCTAAACAACCTTTTTAAAAACCCATATACCAAAATAGAGTTTTTAGAAAGAGATCTAGATGTTAGTTATCAAACTGCTCGTAAATACTTAGAAATTCTCACAAAAGAAGGTTACCTAATAAAAGTTCAGAAATGGAAAAATAGTTATTATATTAATGAACCATTACTGAATTTATTTATTAGATAAGTTTTATCATTTATACAAAACAGCCTTTTTATATAAATGAGACCCTAAAAAGTAAGACTCACTAAAAACCCTAAAATAAAATGCAAAAATTAGTAATCTTCGCCTCAGGTTCAGGTTCCAATGCCGAGCGCATCGCTACCTATTTTGCCGAAAAAGGCACAGCACAAGTGCAAGCTATCCTTTGCAACAACCCACAAGCAGGCGTACTAGCGCGCGCCAAACGCCTCGCTATTCCCTCAATAGTATTCGATAGGCAAGCATTCTATCATTCTGATATTGTACTCAATATCCTCAATAGTTTGCAACCCCACCTTATAGTATTAGCAGGTTTCCTCTGGAAAGTGCCTCCTTACCTCACTGAGGCATACCCCAGCAAGATTATCAACATACACCCTTCATTATTACCAAAATATGGCGGCAAAGGAATGTATGGCGCACACGTACACCAAGCAGTTATTGATAATCGCGAAACAGAAAGCGGCATCACTATCCACTATGTAAATGAGCATTACGACGAAGGAAATATCATTTTTCAAGCCAAAACAGAGGTACTCCCCACCGATACCCCCGACACTTTAGCAGAAAAAATACACCAATTAGAGTACCAACATTTTCCTGAAGTAATAAGCAAATTAGTAAATTAGCAAATGAGAAAATCAGCCAATTTGCTAATTTTCAAATTTGCTAATTAAAAAGTTATGTTTTTTGAAGATTGGAGAAATAAAGAGAAGATGGAAATATTCAACGTTACGATTTGATAAAAGATAAAATAGAGATACTTTTCAATACTGCCCCTTATAGGTCTGTAGTAAAAGACAGTAAAGGCAATATTTATATGAATTTATGTAATAACGAAAGAGAACTTCTATCCATTATCCGTAAAATAGCACCCGATGGCACTTATAAAGATTATGATTTAAGTCCTTTCAATATAAAATTTGACAATCTTAAGCTTTCTAAAGATGAAAAACATCTCTGAGCAACAACAGCTTATACTCACTAAAGAAAAAGATAGCTTTCAAATGAATTTTATTGGTAGAAAAATAATTAAAGAATGAAATTATTCAAGCAAAAAACGTGGCAGTTTGAAACCTCGGGAGTAGAAGGCGAGGTAAAACTCTTTGGCGTAAATATATTTGACTACAAATGGCAAGAAACGGGAGAATATGTAAAAGTAACAGACCCTCTCTACCACGCCGAAAAATCTTTTACCCTTTATGAAGTAATGATAAACAGCGAGACACACAGCTTTGTAGCAGGAGAGTTTAGCAATATGATATGGGGATTTTATTTGCTGAAATATTAAAAATAGTTATTAGTCCTTAGCCATTAGTGACTACCTAACAACTAAGGACTCAAGTCAGCTTTCCCAAGCAATAGAACTAAAGCTACCGTCTAAGTTAAAACGAACAGCAAGAATCTCGTCACTTTGGTCAGGGTCAATCATATAATCGACAGTAATTTCTGCCTTTGAAAGACAATACCAAAGCGCTACGTGATGAATTTTCATAGCTGTCACAAAATCATCAATAGAGGTAGGCACCTCTAACTCTAATTCGTCTATATGAAAATCTATATACTCGCTATCTTGTTCTAAATAGCTTTTGAGCGCTTTGCGCGCCTGTTGGTCTCTTTCAGGAAAATGCTTGATAAATTGCTCAAACAAATCCAATCTTTCCTTGCTGATTTCTTCTTTTTTAGCCAACCAAAGATTAAACTCAACAGGGTCGTTTAATTCTTGGAAAGTCACTTTTTGTTCCCATAACACATCTGGGTCAAAATCTTCTTGTATAACACTGGTATCAAGAGTACCAAAATAAGGGTGTGTAATAGATGCCATAATGATATTTTTTATTTAACTTTGCAAAGATAAAACAAAAAAAATGAAATACAATTAAGAATATGACCGAAGTAGTAGAAAAACACATCAAAAAACTTTATCAGTTGGAGAAAAGGCGATTTGCCGATTTGTCGATGAGAAGATTAAAAAAAGAATAAAAAACACTGTTTTAAGACGCTGTTGAAGGCTGATAAAACAGTGTTTTTTTGTGTTAGTAGTGATGAAATCTTCTGTTGATGAGGGTTTTAATTTCTTTTCAAACATTGTTTTAAAATATATGTAAAAATAAATTTATTAATAATTAAAATTATATTTTAGGTTTATATAAAAATATTTTATACCTTTGCCCACTCAAATAACAAAACTATGAATTACAAAGTATTTATTTTATCAGTAGTGGGCAGTCTGAGTTTGATTGCTTGTAAAAAAGAAAAAGATGAGGCAGAACCCTTGTCTGTTACTAATGATGTAAAGATGCTAAATGCTACATCGTATGAAAAATGGGTGTATTACTCGCTTGAAAAAGGAGCTATTGTAGAAGTGAGTTCGCCTGAAACTGACCTTACGTGGGATATAGCTTTCCAACGTTGGTATGTGAAAACCAATAGCGGTACCTCCGGCAAAGGAAAAGGAGGTGCTATTAACACTAAAAAAACAGATTGGAACAAGGTAATTATAGCCCCTCCGACAGGCTATAAAGTAGATGCGATAGGAACGCTAAACGGTTGGGACGTAGTAAAAAACGTCGAAACTAAAAAAGAAGGTACTTTTTCTCAAGAGGCTTCGCTTTATGTAACCTATATCAGTGGAGGGAAATACAAAAATAGAAATGAGGTTTACTTGCTGAAAACAGCTAAAGGTAAGTTTGTGAAAATACAGTTTTATGACTATGTGAATGAAAAACTAAAAGGAGGCTATCCTAGTTTTAGATATAAATTAAGTGATAATGAAAATTTTTAATGCAAAAATGAGGTATTTATGGATATTGCTAGCTCTGCTGGCTCAGCAGGCGATGGGACACGCTATTTGGATTGAAACCAACACAGAGGCAAAGATAGGCGATTGGCACGAGGTGCGCATTTTCTTCGGTGAACCGAATGAAACTAATAAGCCTACCCCTACTGCTAAATGGTACTCAGACTTGAATACGCTTTCACTTTCACTCATCTCCCCTTCGGGGAAAGAGACTGTTTTGGAAAAGAAGCAGTCAGAATGGTGTTATTACGCCCATTTTAAGGTAGAAGAAGAGGGCGTTTACAAATTGAATATTAATCATTTGGTGGCTAAAGTATACAAACGGATGCGCTTGAGGTATCAGTCCGTTGCTTTTGTGAGTACAAAACCGCTGACTGAAACGGTTGTCTTGGGTGATAAATCGTTTTTTAGATTGGGGGTGGCTCCTGCTAAAGGAGACGAGCAGGAGTATAGAGCCTTCTACAAAAAAAGAGGACTAAAGAAAGAGAAAGTTACCTTTGATTTTTCAGTAGATAAAAGTATTACCGGTATTACTGACAAGGAAGGTGTTTTGACCTTTCAGACAGAAATGCCTAATAAATATATAGTGAACCTTGCTAAGCAAAAGAAAAATAGAGGTAAGCACAATGGTAAAAAACATCTTTTTGATTATATTTGGCTAACTTACTTATGCGCTAACAAAGAAATTATAGAGCAAAATAAGTTTTGATTTGCTAATTAGCTAATTTGCCAATTTGGCGATTAGTTGATTTGCCAATTTGGCGATTTTGAAATTTGTTAATTAAATTTTTTTGCTGTTTCAAAAAAAAGTTGTACTTTTGCGCCCTAAAAATAGGAGTGCCCCATTATAAGCACTCCAAAATAAAGGAATGTTTAATTTATAAAAATCGCAACGAAGTGGACACACTAAGCTACAAAACAGTTTCAGCCAACAAAGCTACTGTTACTAAACAGTGGGTAATTGTTGATGCTGACGGACAAACTTTAGGTCGTCTTGCCTCTAAAGTAGCTAAATTGCTACGCGGTAAGTACAAGCCTAACTTTACACCCCACGTAGATTGTGGCGATAACGTAATCGTTATCAATGCCGAAAAAATTAACCTTACAGGTAACAAATGGGAAGACAAAACTTACCTTCGCCACACCGGTTACCCAGGAGGACAACGCACTGTGGGAGTGAAACAACTATTGGCAAAACACCCAGAACGCATCATCGAAAAAGCTGTAAAAGGGATGCTTCCTAAAACTAGATTGGGTGCAGCAGTTTTACGTAATTTGAAAGTGTATGTAGGTACTGAGCATAAACACGAAGCACAACAACCTACTGCCATTAACTTAAACGATCTCAAATAATGGAAGTAATTCACACTATCGGTAGACGAAAAACCGCCGTAGCGCGTATCTACCTAAAACCTGGTAATGGTTCTATCAGCGTAAATAAACGCGACCTTAACAACTATTTTACTACCGCTACTTTGCAGTACAAAGTAAAACAACCTCTTGCTCTACTTGGCGCTGAGGCTGCTTACGATGTGAAAGTAAACGTATATGGTGGAGGTATCACAGGGCAAGCTGAAGCTATCCGTTTGGCTATCGCTCGCGCTCTTTGCCAACTCGATGTAGAAAACAGAGCTGTATTGAAACCCGAAGGGTTCCTTACTCGCGACCCTCGTATGGTAGAACGTAAAAAATTCGGTCAGAAAAAAGCACGTAAGAGATTCCAATTCTCTAAACGTTAGGATAATTATGAATTTTGAGTTCTTAATTCAAAATTTAAAATTCAAAATTAAATTTGCTCCTTAGTTTAGCATCCAAATAGCTCAGGCGGCAAAAGCCTCTCCAAGCTATTGCTAACTTTTTAGGAACGTAAACTATTTAAAAAAAATGGCAAATAACATAGAAATTAAAGAATTATTAGATGCAGGTGTACACTTCGGTCACCTTACCCGTAAGTGGAACCCTAATATGGCACCTTACATCTATATGGAACGCAACGGTATCCACGTAATCAACTTGTACAAAACCGCTGCAAAAATTGAAGAGGCTACCGAAGCCCTCAAAAAAATCGTAGCTTCAGGCAAAAAAGTACTATTCGTAGCTACTAAAAAACAAGCTAAAGATGTAGTTGCCGAAAAAGCTAAATCAGTAAAAATGCCTTATATTACAGAACGTTGGCCTGGTGGTATGCTTACCAACTTCGTTACTATCCGTAAGGCAGTTAAAAAAATGTCATCTATTGACAAAATGAAGAAAGACGGTACTTTCGATACCCTTTCAAAACGTGAAAAACTACACGTAGAACGTATGCGCGAAAAACTTGAGAAAAACTTAGGTTCTATCGCCGATATGCAACGTTTGCCAGCTGCTCTTTTTGTAGTAGATACACTTCGTGAGCACATCGCTGTAAAAGAAGCTCAAAAATTAAACATTCCTATTTTCGCTATGGTTGATACAAACTCTGACCCTCGCGAAGTTGACTTCCCTATCCCTGCTAACGATGACGCTTCAAAATCAATCGAAAAAGTACTTTCATACTTCACCGAAGCTATCAATGAAGGTCTTGCAAGCAGAACAGCTGAAGCTAACAAAGAAAATAACTCTAATGAATAATTAATACAATGATTAATGATTAATGTAAAAGTTGAATAATACAATTCATCAACATTAATCATTAATCATTAAACACTAAACATTAATAAAAATGGCAAATATTACCGCCGCAGAAGTAAATAAATTAAGACAAGCCACAGGTGCTGGTATGATGGACTGTAAAGCAGCCCTTATAGAAGCAGAAGGCGATTTCGATAAAGCAATTGAAGTATTGCGCAAAAAAGGTCAGAAAGTAGCAGCTAAACGTGCCGACCGCGACTCTAGCGAAGGGGCTGTTATTGCTAAAGTAAATGGTAATAATACTGTTGGGGCTATCATTTCTCTTAACTGCGAAACCGACTTCGTAGCTAAAAACGCTGACTTCGTAGCACTTGCTAAAGATTTGGCTGAACTTGCGCTTGGCGTAAACAGCAAAGAAGATTTATTAGCTGCAAATTACAAAGGATTATCAGTAGCCGAAAAACTTACTGAACAAACAGGGGTTATTGGTGAGAAAATTGAAATCGGTGCTTTTGAAAAATTAGAAGCTCCTTTTGTGGCTTCTTATATACATAATGGTAACAAAATTGCTGCTATTGTAGGACTTTCATCTGCTATAGCTGATGCTGCTGAAGTAGGTAAAAACTTAGCAATGCAGGTTGCCGCTATGGGTGCTGAAAAACTTTCTTACAAAGAATTCTCAGCTGAATACATCGCTAAAGAAACTGAAGCGCGTATCGCTATCATTGAAAAAGAAAACGAAGAACTACACCGTTTGGGCAAACCGCTAAAACACGTACCTCAGTACGTATCACAAGCTCAGCTTACTCCTGAAGTATTGGCTAAAGCTGAAGCAGATGCTAAAGCTGAACTAAAAGCTGAAGGTAAACCAGAACAAATTTGGGATAAAATCCTTCCTGGTAAAGTTCAACGTTTCATCAGCGACAACACTACCCTCGACCAAGAAAAAGCTTTGCTTGACCAAGTGTATATCTATGACGAAAGCAAAAAAGTATCAGATTTTGTAAAATCTAAAAATGTAGAAGTTGTAGCTTTCAAGCGTGTAGCATTATAGTATAATACTATTTTAATAGGTGTTATAATTTTTTCATAACTATAACTATTTTGAGGCTGTCCTTTTGGGGCAGCCTCTTTGGTTTATACATTATTCTATTTCTAAAGGTTCAAAAGTGCGTGGTAAAGCCTCGTTGTAGTATTTGAGAATGTTTTTAAAGGAAGTAGGGTGGGTGAGGGTTTCTATAAACTCACTAAAGTTATTTCCCACAAAATAGATACCTATAGGAAAACACGCCAAATAAATAGGGCATTCGCCATCGGCAGTGGGGTGTTCGCTATCCCAAAATACTACTTCACCATTTTCGCCAAATAAAAAAGGCTCGGCATTGGCAATAAGCCTATAATTTACAGGATCGTGTAGTAGCTTAGGAGGAGCGGGATTTGTTAGGTAGGATTGAAAAATACTCTTTAAATACGCATTTTGCTCTTCCAAAGTATTAGTATAATTACTTTCACCCATAGGGATATAAGTAAAAAAAAGTTCAAGGAGGCGCCCATAGCCTAATTCAAATGAAAATTGCTGATACGAGGGTGGAATGAGAAAATCGCCCAGCCTTACAATACGCTGCTTATTTAGCGTGAGTACGGGTGTTTTTACGTCTAAAATTTCTGAATACACTGTCTTATTTTTTGTGGCAAAATTACGAAAAGTTTTTCATATATGCTGTTATAGCAGTTTTTTATTTTCGTGCTTTTACCCTTATATTCTTATACTTACGTTAATATTTTGCTTTTTTTGTATTTTTTATTTGTAGGATATAAAAATATTGATTACCTTTGTGCTTCAATAACGAATTGAGGTTAATAATCAAACATTTTTATAAACATTTTTATTACTATGGATGTAAATAAAATTATGAGCTCTTTAGAGGCTAAACACCCAGGAGAGAAAGAGTATTTGCAGGCAGTGCACGAGGTACTTGAATCTGTGCAAGAGGTTTACAACCAACACCCAGAATTTGCTAAAGCTAAAATTATTGAACGTATTGTTGAGCCTGATCGTATCTTCACTTTCCGTGTAGATTGGGTGGATGATAAAGGCGAAGTACAAACCAACTTGGGCTATCGTGTACAATTTAATGCTGCTATAGGCCCTTACAAAGGAGGTATTCGTTTTCACAAAGCGGTAAACCCTTCAATGCTTAAGTTCTTGGGCTTTGAACAAACTTTCAAAAATGCGCTTACTACCCTACCTATGGGGGGCGCTAAAGGAGGTTCAGACTTTGACCCTACCGGTAAATCGGATGCTGAAATTATGCGTTTTTGCCAAGCGTTTATGCTTGAACTTTGGCAACATATAGGTCCCGATACTGATGTACCTGCAGGTGATGTGGGTGTAGGGGGTCGCGAAATAGGCTATATGTACGGAATGTACAAAAAATTGGCTCGCGAGTACAATACAGGGGTACTTACTGGAAAAGGTATTAACTGGGGTGGTTCTCTTATCCGCCCTGAAGCTACTGGTTATGGGGCACTTTACTTCGTAGACCATATGCTTAAAAAACTTGGCAAAGACCTTAAAGGACAACGTGTGGTAGTTTCTGGCTTTGGTAACGTAGCTTGGGGAGCATCGCAAAAAGCTACTCAGTTAGGAGCTAAAGTAATTGGTCTTTCAGGGCCTGATGGTTGTGTAGAAGTTCCTAATGGTATGACACAAGAAATGATAGACTACTTATTAGAGCTTCGCGCTTCTAACCGTAATATCGTAGCTCCTTTTGCTGAAAAATTTGCAAAAGAAAGTAAATTTACCGCTGGCAAAAAAGCGTGGGTAATCCCTTGTGATATTGCGTTGCCTTGTGCTTTCCAAAATGAATTGAACGAAGAAGATGCTAAAACGCTAATTGCTAATGGTGTGAAATTGGTAGCAGAAGTATCGAATATGGGTTGTACTCCGGAAGCTATCAAGGCTTTCCAAGATGCTAAATTGCCATTTGCCCCAGGAAAAGCGGTGAATGCAGGAGGGGTAGCTACTTCTGGTCTTGAAATGACCCAAAATGCGGCACACCTTGCGTGGAGAGCTGAAGAAGTAGATGCTAAATTACACCATATTATGGAGTCTATCCATAACGCTTGTTTAAAATACGGACAAGAAGATGGTTATATTAACTACGTGAAAGGTGCTAACATAGCAGGCTTTATGAAAGTAGCGCACGCTATGCTTGACCAAGGAGTGGTTTAATGACAAAAAAACAATAAATAATAAAAGCTGCTTCTGCAAAATGGAGCAGCTTTTTTAATTTGTTTACTTTTTATGAAAAATCTTTATCTATTCTTGCTTTTTGGCTTCTTATCACTACGAGCACAAACAGACCCTTCTGGAGCAACACTCCTTACAGATAAACAAGTACAAATGCTTTTCCTCCATGAAATGCTTAAAGAAATAGGGGTAACATTCCCTATCAGGAAAGTGTATGCTTTTGAAGATAAATTGGGAAAGCAGTATCTTATCATTTCTGAAAATAATACCAACCCCGATAAGGCAACCTCTATAAAAGCTTTCAACGTGCTTCTAAAAGAAGAAACACCGCCCCAAGTGCTTTGGACAATTACAGATGCTATTAATGATACTGAAGAAGCAATGTGGTTTTATACGCGCTATATAAGCCTCACCGACCTCAATAACGATGGCTATGTAGACCCTATTGTATTATATGGTACGCAATCTGAGTCCGAAGAGCCAAACAGAGAAAACCGAGTGAAATTCATTATTTACTACTTAGGAAAGAAAACAGCCATTCGTCATCAAAATTCTAGCTTAGACGATGAGCGACATACTCAAATAGACCGCTCTTATTACAAACTCCCCTCAGCGTTAAAAAGGAAAATACGTAGTATTGTTGCAACCTTAGAAGAAAGAGGACACGCGCTTTTTAATACAGAAACTATTAAGGAGCTAGAAAAGTAATGTGCTATAGCCTACAAAATACACTTTTTTACTATGCCTCATACAGCGATAATAAGCTATAATGCGCATAAACCACGCTATTTTATAACTTGTAGCAGATATTTTTTTAAGAAATTTACATTATTTTATATACTGATTTTCAATCATTTAAAGATGATGATTGAAAAAACTTAAAAAAAAACTTGGTAAAAAATTTGGAGATTAAAAAAAACGCCGTAC
>NZ_KB291289.1:0-26206 GCF_000318275.2 Capnocytophaga sp. oral taxon 332 str. F0381 | reverse complement strand
TAAGTTCCTCTATTTTTTCTACAATACGTTGCTGTTCAGCAAATGGAGGAAGAGGAATAAGACTTTTTTCAAGTATACCTATGTATAATTCTTTTTGATTTGTGCTACCTGCAAGATTATCTTCAATATATTGCTGAATTATCATAGAATTCATAACTTCATAAATATAGTATGAATTCATTTTTGAAGATAACCTAACAACGGAAATATGAGAATCGGGAACAATAAATGGGTAGTCTCCAAGAATTTCTTTGGAGAACATCCCAACTCTTCCAACTGTACCAGTTCCTGTTGAATTTACAAGAATATCGTTATCTTTTAATTTATATTCATCTCCCCATTTTGGCAAAGTTGATTCATCTAAAAATTTAGCACAGTCAAGAGATATTCCTCCTGATTTTAAGTTACACTTTTGAGCAAAAACTGGATATTTTTTTTTCTCGGAATATTTAGGAGATTTACCTCTAGAAAGAAAAATAGAGATATCCCCTAATCTACACCACTCCCACCCGTTAGGTATTTCAAAAGGTATTTCCTCATCAATACATTTTACCTCGCCCGATAGGGTGAACTTCTCATAATAGGAAACTTAGGAAATATTATTTACTATTTCTTATATTGTACCCATTAATACATAAAAAACAAAACGATATGGTTACAACCTTTGAAACTGCTCTCAAAGAGCGCAATATGGCTGAAAATACAATTACTGCCTACCTATTTGCTGTGAATGACTTCCTCTGCAAATACCAATCCTTCAACAAGAAAAACCTTTTGTTCTACAAAAACTACCTGATAGAGCATTTTAAACCTAAAACGGTGAACTTGCGCATTCAGGCTCTTAATAAATTTCTGGAACATATCGGTAAGCCTAAACTTCGACTTAAATCGGTAAAAGTACAACAGCGCACTTATTTGGAAAACGTGATTAGTCAGGCGGATTACCTTTTCTTGAAAGAGCAACTGCGACAGGAAGAGAACCCTATGTGGTACTTCGTGGTGCGCTTTTTAGCAGCTACCGGTGCAAGGGTTAGTGAGCTTATCCAAATAAAAGCTGAACACGTGCAGATTGGTTACTTTGACCTTTATACTAAGGGCGGCAAAGTGAGGCGGCTTTTTATTCCTGAACAACTGCGCAATGAGGCTACACAATGGCTTAAAACACAAGAGAAAACATCGGGCTATCTTTTCGTTAATCGCTTAGGAGAACGTATTACTACGCGTGGTATTGCTCAAAAACTTAAATCTTTTGCTGAGAAATATGGTATGAATACTCAAGTGGTTTATCCGCATTCATTTAGGCATAGATATGCCAAAAATTTCTTGGAGGCTTTTAATGATATTTCGCTTCTGGCAGACCTTATGGGGCACGAGAGTATTGAGACTACTCGTATCTATTTGCGTAGAACGGCTTCGGAGCAGCAAGCTATCGTAGATAGAGTTATCACTTGGTAAGATAGTAAGTTTTTAGAAATTATTTTGTACTTTTGTTCCCTGAAACTAAAAGTATTGTTACTAACTTAATTTATTAACACCTAACGACTATATGTTAAAAGATATTTTACACTTTCGCAGGGCGGTACGCTATTATGCGCCTACACCCATCAGTGAGGAAAAGGTGCGTGAATGCCTTAAGCTCGCTACCTTAGCTCCTACGGGTTTCAATATGCAACTATACGAGATGTACCATATTACTGATAAAGCTTTGTTAGAAAAATTAGCACACGCCTGCCTCAGCCAGCTTACAGCAAGCACAGCACAACAGATGGTGGTGTTCGTCACCCGTCAAGACAAACACCGACAGCACGCCAAGATGATTTTGGAATTTGAACGCGGTAATATACAGCGCAACAGTCCGCCCGAAAGGCAAGCCAAACGCATTAAAGATAAAGAAAACCATTACCAGAAACTAATCCCCTTTGTGTATAGTCGGTTTTTTGGTTTATTAGGAGCTTTCCGCAAACTCTCTGGAGTAATTGGTTGGTTTCGCCCTATGGTGCGAGAACTCTCTGAAGGTGATATACGCGTAGAAGTACATAAAAGCTGCGGACTTGTAGCGCAAACCTTTATGTTAGCAATGGCTGAGCAAGGCTACGATACTTGTCCGTTAGGGGGGTATGATAGCCATCGTATTAAGAAATTGTTACACCTACCTTATGGGGCTGAGGTGAGTATGGTTGTCACTTGTGGGATTCGTGAAGAACGTGGTATCTGGGGAGAAAGGTTTAGATTGCCGTTTGAAGAAGTGTACAAGCATAATGTTTAACAGTTCAAATATAAAACTTACAATATAACTTTTACTCTTTTAGTTGCTATTAGCTATTATACTAAAAAATGAGATAATGAGTTCATTGCTCAATTTGCCGAATTTACGAATGACTAAACACTTGTGTAAAAAAATGAAAATGGAAAATTCAAAATTCAAAATAATTTTGTACCTTTGCGCATTGAATGTTTCAAATATAAAAATCTAACAATGAAAATACGTTTCTCATATTTTGCTTTTGCGCTTCTTGGCTTGGCTGCTTGTAATAATACTCCAACCGAAATAGCCGTAGATGAAGAAGCACTTGCCAATACGCAAATGGCTGAATCTCAGCGTGAAAAAGGCAGAGAGGGCAACCCTTTTGGCAATGCTAATAACAACAACTTGGCAATGCCTACAGCTTCGGCAGGAGGCGCACAAGGGGTGATGCTGAACCCTCCACACGGCGAGCCAGGGCACCGTTGCGATATAGCCGTAGGGGCTCCGCTTCCAAACGATAGCCAGATAATCAATCAGGTACAAACAAACGCTACTGCTACAGACCCTTCGGCACTACCAGCCGTATCTAACGAAACGCAGCAGTTAGTACAAGTACCACAACCTCAAAGTTATGTGGGAGCTAATGGCGAGAAACTGAACCCTCCTCACGGGCAACCAGGGCATCGTTGCGATATCCCTGTAGGAGCGCCCCTAAATAGTGCTCCTGCACAACAACAAGCAGCCCCAGCACAGCCCGCAGCACAAACCATACAACAACAGGTAGTTATAGACCCCCAACAAGCCCAACAACACACAGGCACTACCGAGCCAGGCTGGTCGGGCAAACCTAACCCTCCTCACGGGCAACCAGGGCACCGCTGCGATATATCTGTAGGTGAAATATTACCATAGGGATGAGTCGTTAGTCCTTAGTCGCTAGTCGTTAGCTTGAGCGAAGCTTGAGCGAAGGATAAGCGAAGGTTGAGCGAAGGTTGAGCGAAGGTTGAGCGAAGGTTGAACGAAGGAAAGCTGGCAGGGCTGGCACAACCTTAATACAAAATTAACAACAAAAAATTATATAAAATGTCACTTATTAAATTACACGACAAAACTTTTGAACCCTACGTAACTGCAGTACAATTGCAGGAAATAGTAGCGCGAGTGGCAGATGAAATCTATCAAGATTTAGGCGATAGCCGCCCCGTATTCGTATGTATACTAAACGGCTCATTTATGTTTGCTGCCGACCTTGTGAGGCGTTACAAAGGGCTCTGCGAGTTGTCGTTTGTAAAAATGGCTTCTTATGAGGGAACTCAAAGCTCAGGAAAAATACATCACCTCATTGGTCTTTCCGATGATTTAGAAGGAAAAGATGTAGTTGTGATAGAAGATATTGTAGATACAGGCAATACACTTGAAGAAATTTATCGTATCTTTGCTGATAAAAAGGTACATTCTTTCCGCATCGCTACGCTTTTCTTTAAGCCCGATGCCTATACCAAAGATTTGAAAATAGATTACGTAGGGAAACCTATCCCCAACCGCTTTATTGTAGGCTACGGCTTAGATTATGACGAACTGGGGCGTAACCTTCCCGAAGTATATCAACTAAATACCTCATTAACAATGACAAACATAGTACTTTTTGGCAAGCCAGGAGCTGGCAAAGGCACACAAGCCGCATTCTTAAAAGAAAAATACGGATTAGTACACATCTCAACAGGTGATATTTTCCGTTATCACATCAAAAACGAAACCGAATTAGGACGTTTGGTGCGCTCATATACCGACCGCGGCGACCTTGCGCCCGATGATGTTACTATAAAAATGCTACAAGAAGAAGTAGCCAAAAATCCTGATGCTAAAGGGTTTATATTCGATGGCTTCCCTCGTACTATTGCACAAGCAGAAGCCTTAGATGCTTTTTTAGCTTCAAAAGATATGAAAATACACGGCACATTGGCGCTTGAGGCTGATGATGAAGTGCTTGTAGAGCGCATCATAGAGCGCGGCAAAGTAAGTGGTCGTGCTGATGACCAAGATGAAACTAAAATACGCAACCGCTTTGCCGAATACAACGAAAAAACAGCTCCTTTGATTGCTTACTACCAACAACAAGGCAAATATTATCCTATTGATGGTATTGGCAGTATCGAGGAAATTACACAGCGTCTATCACAAGCAATAGACCTTATAAAAAGTAAATAATGACAGAAGGGAACTTTACCGATTACGTAAAGATATACGCCGCATCAGGAAAAGGAGGCGCAGGCTCTATGCACCTACATCGAGAAAAATTTGTACCCAAAGGAGGTCCCGATGGTGGTGATGGCGGTAGGGGAGGGCATATTATCTTCAAGGGTAATAAGCACCTCTGGACGCTTATCCACTTTAAATTTCAGAAGCATTTTGTAGCAAGCCACGGCGAGGCGGGTGGTGCTAACCGTAGTTTTGGTGCTGATGGTAAAGATGTGTATATAGAAGTGCCTTTAGGAACTATCGTAAAAGATGCCCTTACTGAGGAAGTTCTCTTTGAAATTACCGAAGATGCGCAAGAAATCATTTGCTTGCGTGGGGGCAAAGGGGGCTTAGGCAATTGGCACTTCCGCACCGCTACCAATCAAACGCCGCGCTATGCACAACCTGGCTTACCTGGTGAAGAACGCGAGTTGTTATTAGAGCTGAAGGTATTGGCTGATGTAGGCTTGGTAGGTTTCCCCAATGCTGGCAAATCGACTCTGCTGTCGGTACTTACTTCGGCAAAGCCTAAAATTGCCGATTATCCTTTTACGACCCTAAAACCCAACTTGGGCATTGTAGAACATCGCGACTATCAATCGTTTGTAATGGCTGATATCCCCGGTATTATAGAAGGGGCAGCCGAAGGCAAAGGCTTAGGTCATTACTTTTTGCGTCATATAGAGCGCAACGCTGCTTTGCTGTTTGTAATAGCAGCCGATAGCGATGATATTGCTGCCGAATACCGCATTTTGCTAAACGAACTAGAGGCTTATAACCCTGAACTATTAGACAAACAGCGATTGATAGCAATTTCTAAAGCTGATATACTGGACGAGGAGCTTACTGAAGCCCTTCGCCACGAGTTACAGGCAAGTTTAGCCGATGTGCCTTTCTTGTTTATCTCGTCTGTATCGGGTAAGGGGTTGCAGGTGCTTAAAGATAGGTTGTGGGCGATGATTAATACTGAGCTATGACAATAAAAACGCTTATCAGTGCAGCACGCTTGCGCACTTTGCCGCTATCGGTGGCGGGGATTATTACGGGGAGTGCTATTGCTCGCCGTGAAGATGTAGAGGGGTTCAGAACTGATATTTTTGTGCTGGCATTGCTCACCACCATACTATTCCAAATACTCTCCAACTTTGCCAACGACTATGGCGATGGGGTAAAGGGTACCGACAACGACCAGCGCTTGGGTCCTAAACGGGCTCTGCAAAGTGGTGCTATCACGCGTAGCGAACTAAAGCGCGTGGTGATAATTACGGCTGCCTTGTCGTTTCTTTCGGCTATAGCACTTATATACGCAGCTTTTGGGTTGGAGAATTTGGGCTATGTACTCTTTTTTCTCATTCTTGGGGCTTTGTGCATCGTAGCTGCTATTAAATATACGGTAGGCAAATCGGCGTATGGCTATCGCGGGCTGGGCGATGTATTTGTATTTGTATTTTTTGGTTTGGTAAGTGTTGTAGGCAGTTATTTTTTGTATAGGCAAGAATTGCCTGCTTATATTTTTTTGCCTGCTACTGCTATAGGCTTGCTGAGTGTGGCTGTACTGAACCTGAACAATATGCGCGATTATGAGAATGATAAGCAGTCGGGCAAACATACTTTGGTAGTAAAGATGGGTATTGAACTGGCAAAATATTACCATTATTACTTGGTGGTTTTGGCTATGGTTTCGATGCTGGGCTACTCGGTATGGCGTTTGCAGATGCGATGGGAACTGCTTTATATATTGGCATTTGTGCCTTTGGTAGCACATTTGCTGAGGGTACGACAAAATAAAGACCTTAAGCTATTGGATAAGGAACTGAAAGTGGTGGCACTTAGTACGTTTTTGCTTTCGGTATTGCTATTGCTTGGGAGTCGTTAGAAATTAATATATCTTTTTAATTATCATAATAACTATGGAATTAACTTACTACGGACACGCCTGCGTGGGTATCAAAATTGGGAACACACATTTGTTGGTAGACCCTTTTATCTCCGATAACCCTTTGGCAAGCAGTATCGACATCAATTCGGTACCTGCTGACTTTATTCTCATCACTACTGCGCAACAAGATCACACTTACGATGTGGAGGCTATTGCCAAACGTACCAAAGCGCAAATTATTTCTAACTACGAGATTACAAATCACTTTTTTGGTCTTGGAATAGAAAATGCGCACCCTATGGATTTGGGTGGCTCGTTTGACTTCAACTTTGGAAGCGTGAAAATGGTTCCTGCTTTGCACTCTTCTACTTTTGATAACGGTGGTGCTGGTGGTGGTTGTGCTTGTGGCTTTGTGATTAAAACAAACGACAGAAGCATCTATATAGCGGGAGCTACAGCTTTGCATTTTGATATGCAGCTTATTCCGGTGCGCTATAAACTTGACCTTGCGGTACTACCTATAGGGGGCAACTTTACTATGGATGTAGATGATGCTATTATGGCTTCGGACTTTGTGAAGTGCAACCGTGTGTTGGGCTATCACTACGACACGAACCGCTTTATAAAAGTAGATGATAAAGAGGCTGCTATACGCGGTTTTAAAGCTAAAGGCAAAGACTTGATATTGCTGAATGTAGGACAACAACTACAAATATAATGGGAAAGCCTACAATAGTTGCCATTCAGGGGACTAAAGGGGCGTTTCACTATCAGGCTGCTGAGGCTTATTTTGGCAAAGCGATAGAGGTGGTAGAGTGCCGAAACTTCGACACCTTAGTACAAATGCTCTTGAGCGGGGTTGCTGCGTGGGGAGTAATGGCTATTGAAAATAGTATTGCAGGTGCGATACTGCCTAACTATACGCTTATAGATAAGCACAACTTGCACATACGGGGCGAGTACTATATGAATATTCAACATCATTTGTTGGCACTTGCAGGGCAAACTTTGGAGGATATTACTGAGGTACGGTCGCACTATATGGCTTTGCTGCAATGTAAAGACTATTTTGCTGATAAGCCGCACATTAGGCTGGTGGAAGCTCCTGATACTGCTACGGCTGCCAAGCAAATAGCTGAGCAAGGCGAAAAGGGAGTGGCTGCTATCGCATCGAGTGCTGCCGCAAGCCTTTACAACTTGGATATTTTGGCGCATAGCATACAAACCATACAGCGCAATGCAACGCGTTTTGTAGTGCTAAGCACTGCTGCTGCTGTATTGCCTACTGACGATTGCAACAAGGTTTCGCTGAAGTTTCAGTTGTACGACAAAAGTGGTAGCCTAGCTACAGTGCTAAACGTATTGCGCGATTGCGAGCTGAATATGAGCAAAATACAATCAATGCCTGTGATTGATACCCCTTGGAAATACGCTTTCTTTGTAGATGCTTCTTTTGATGACCTTCGCAACTATGAGCGGGCGCTTTATTTGCTACAGGTAATGACCGAAGAGCTGAAAGTGCTGGGGGTGTATAAAGAGCATCGCAATGATAAATAATAAAAACAAATCACTAATAAAAAACGAACTATGTTACTAAAAAGAACATTTACTGTTGCGGCCATAGCGTTGGCAATGGCAATGGGCGTGGGAACTACTTATGCCCAAGAAAAGAAATCTAAAAAGTGCAAAAAAACTGAAAAATCTTGCCACAAGCAAGATTACGGCAAACCCACAGATGTAGTAACAAAAGCCGACAAAGGAGCTTTTGCAGTAATACCACTGCCTTACGATTATGATGCTGTGGCTGACTATATTGATGCCGAAACAATGTACATTCACTTTTCTAAACACTATGTGGGCTACTTGCACAACCTGAACAAAGCTGTAGCAGGTACTCCCTACGCTTCGCAAAGCATAGAAGAGGTACTTAAAAACTTAGACCCTAATAATGCTGCTTTGCGCAATAATGCGGGGGGCTACTACAACCACAATATGTACTTTGGGGTAATATCACCTAAAGGAGGTGGTGAGCCTAAAGGTGCACTGATGGAGGCTATTAAGCGCGACTTTGGTAGCTTTGAGAACTTCAAAAAAGCATTTGCTGAAGCGGGTAGCAAGCGTTTTGGTTCAGGCTGGGCTTTCTTGGTAGTAAATGACGAAAAACTAAGCGTGGTGAGCACTGCCAACCAAGATAACCCTTTGATGCCCAATATAGGCGTAAGTGGTGTGCCTATCTTGGCTATGGATGTGTGGGAACACGCTTATTACTTGAAATATCAAAACAAACGAGGCGATTACATTGCTAATTTTTTCAATGTGATTGACTGGGATAAAGTAGCCGAACTTTACGGAAAAACTCTTTACAAATAATTATCTTATAGAACGACAATGAGCGAGAAAGATTTTAAAAAATACAATCTTATTATGGGTTGGGTGGTTTTTGCCATTGCCCTAATCACTTATACACTTACGGTAGAGCCTACGGTGAGTTTTTGGGATTGTGGTGAGTATATAGCCACTTCGGCAAAATTGCAGGTGGGGCACCCTCCAGGAGCACCTTTTTTTCAGATGGTAGGGGCTTTTATAGCGGCTTTTGCTCCTAATGCCGATAAGATTGCATTTTTTGTAAATATGATGTCGGTGCTATCGAGTGCCTTCACTGTATTTTTCTTGTATTTTATCATTGTAAATCTCACTAAAAAAATAGCCCTTCGCACTACAACTACCCTTACCACTTCGCACGTTATCGCTTTGATGGGCAGTGGGGTAGTGGGTGGCTTGGCTTACACTTTTTCGGATAGTTTTTGGTTCAATGCTGTAGAAGCTGAGGTGTACGGAATGGCGATGCTCTTTATGTCGGTGATGTTTTGGCTCGGCATTAAATGGACTGATAGCTTGCAAGAAGAGCGTGGCGACCGCTGGTTGCTACTGATTTCGCTGGTAGTGGGTCTTTCGTTTGGGGTGCACTTTATGGCATTGCTTACGATACCCGCTATTGGGATGCTGTATTTCTTCAACAGTAAATACCCTAAAACATTTGTCAATTTTGTGATTGCCAATGTAGTTTCTATCGCAATTTTGTTGCTGATATTCAAACTGATATTACCCTACACATTGGCTTACTTTGGTTACTTAGAGGTGTTTTTTGTAAATACCTTTGGGCTGCCGTTCAATTCGGGGACAATTATTGCAGGACTTAGTGTGGTGGCGTTTTTCTTCTTCACCTTGCAATATGCCAACAAAAAGAACAATGTGCGATTGCAAACCGCTACCTTGTGTTTGTTGTTTGTATTTGTAGGATTTTCATCGTGGCTGATGATACCCATACGCTCTAATGCCGATACGGTTATCAACGAAAATAGCCCTACCGATGCGCGTTTGCTTTTGGCGTACTACAACTTAGAGCAATATCCTGAAACGCATTTGTTTTACGGACCTATGTATTCTGATAAATACGCAGGCATAGATGAGGAACACCCTTATGAAGATGCCAAACCTAAATACGAGCGCGATTACACTACGGGCAGGTATATTATTGTAAACCAATATAAAAATGCTCAGGTGGCTTCCAATAGAAATCAGAAAGGGTTCTTGCCGCGTATGTGGAGCCCACAGCACGCTGCTAATTATATGAAGCTGACGGGTAATTTGGATTTCAAGATTAGCCAAGAAGCCTATGAAGAGCCTAAACTATATCAGCTGCTGCAAGAGTTGCACAGGCAAAATACCCTGCGCCCAATGCCTCCTGAGCGCTACGATCAGTTCTTGACAGAGTACCGCGATTATATAGAAGTAGAAAAACCTAGCTTCTGGAAGAATATGCAGTATCTTTTTAACTACCAATTTGGCTATATGTATTTCCGCTACTTTGCGTGGAACTTTATTGGTAGGCAAGATGATATACAAGGCAAAATGGAAGCCGACCACGGCAACTGGCTGTCGGGGATTCCTTTTGTAGATGAGATGCACTTGGGTTCGCAAAAGAACTTGCCTTCGGATGTGCTAAACAACAAGGCTCGCAATACTTATTACTTTTTGCCTTTGTTGTTGGGCTTGTTGGGCTTGTTCTATATGTCGGTGAAGAGCGAACGCCAAACGTGGGTGATACTCGTTTTATTCTTCTTTACAGGCTTGGCACTAAAAATATACCTCAATGAACGTCCGTTCGAGCCACGCGAGCGCGATTACGCTCTTGTGGGGTCGTTCTACGCCTTTGCTATTTGGATAGGCTACGGAGTGTACGCAATCTACGACTTGATAAAAAAATACCTGACTCCTAACGTTACAGCTATTGGCGCAGTAGCTTTTTCGCTATCGGTACCGCTACTAATGGCTGCCGAAAACTGGGACGACCACGACCGCTCTCAAAAATATTCGGCTGAGTTTATTGCCGATGCTTACTTAGAATCTATCGCCAAAGATAAAGATGCTATGATATTTACCATAGGCGATAACGATACTTTCTTGTTGTGGTATGCCCAAGAGATTGAAGGTTACCGCACCGATGTACGCGTAATCAATACAAGTCTTTTGCAAACCGATTGGTATATAGACCAAATGAAGCGCAAGGCTTACGAAAGTAACCCCATACCTTCGCAAATTGTACATAGCCAATACGCTCACGGCGTGCGCGAGGCGGTATATTACCAAAAACGCACCGATAATCGTTGGAATATCAAAGATTTCGTGAATTGGATTACCTCTGGCGATCCTGCTACCCAATCGGTGAGAGGGCGAGGCGAATATCAGCAAACTTTCTTTTATTACCCTACCAATAAAATACGTATCCCTGTAAATAAAGAAAACGTGCTAAAAAGTGGTATCGTAAAACCTGAAGATGCTGATAAAATAGTAGATTATATAGATATTACCTTGCCTAACGCTATCGATAAGGCTCGTGTGTTGATGCTTGATATCATTGCTAATAACGATTGGAAACGCCCTATCTACTTTACAGGCGGTAGTATGGATGCTGCTGAGTATATTTGGATGAAAGACTACTTGCAGTTGGACGGCTTAGTGTATAAGCTGGTACCTATCAAAACGCCTATTGATAAAAGTAATCCTTACGATATGGGGCGCATTGATAGCGAACTGATGTACAATATCGTAAAACAATGGACGTGGGGCAATATGGGTAGAGAGGATATTTACTTAGACCCCGAAACTCGTAAGAATAGTATTATCTTTAGAGGTAATTTGGCACGCCTTACCGAACAGCTTATCAAAGAAGGCAAAAACGATAAAGCTAAAGAAGTGATGGATATTGCTATGAAAAATATGCCTGTAGCTTCATATGGTTATTACTTTTCGTTAGAGCCATTCATCAAAGGTTATTACCAAGTGGGTGAGCCCCAAAAAGCGCAAGCTATTGCAGTGCAGATAGCCCAAAAGTATCAAGAGGAAATGAACTACTACAACCATCTGCCTGCGGCTCAGCTAAACGATAACGCTCACAAAATACAATATTGTGTAGACCGCTATGGCGAGCTCTTGCTTGTAACCAAAGATTACGACCCTGCTTTCTTCCAAAAGCAATGGGATATATTCAAAGGTTCTGTGCGCCTTTATATGCGCGATAAAGAGCTAGAAGAGTACTTTTTAGGCAACCCTGCTTCAGCTGCCGACACGCTGCCCGAACCCCCTGCCCCCACACAAGATACCTTAGAGTGATGCGTTACTATAACTATCTCATATCGTTTTTGGCGCACCCTATATGGTTTCCTATCTATGGGGCTATGATTGTGTTATTTCACATTCCTATTTTTCTTACCATAAGCGAAATAAGGCTTACGTGGTTGTTGCTACTTCTTATAACAGTAGCATTACCTACGATGGTATATCTTATCCTTTTTGTATTTAATTGGTTGGAAAATCCTTTTTTAATACCCGATGAAAAACAAAAATGGCTACTGTACAGCTATATAGTAATATTGCTGTCAGTAGCCTTTTGGATAACTCCTTTTGAGAAGTTTCCGTTTATACACTTTTATATCATAGGGCTTACGGTGGGGTGTATTACAATACTCTTCTTTTTGTTCTTCAAAATACGCAGTAATATGTCGGCAATGGGTATGGGGGCACTCACTACCTTCACTTTGCTGATGAGTATTCTCTTTCAGAAAGATATGACCTATATTATTGCCTTTTTGTTATTTCTTAGCGGAGCAGATATAACAGTGCAAATATACCTTACCCATCAGCGTATACGCACGGTGCTACTCAGCTACCTTATGGGCGCGCTACCTCAGTTGTTTTTGCCTATTCTTTTCCGCAATCTTACTTTAGCTTATCATTGATAATCCTATCGTTATAATCTTGTATAAAGGCACGCATATCGGCGATGCCTTTTTTTATTTCTTCATTATTGCCTTGCGCATCTTTTAGGTTTTTGCTCAAGTTGTAGTCGTCAATAGCATATACGCCCACCACCTCGCCATTGGGGTCTAATACATAAGTGTAATTGCCTTGCATCAGCTGGTAGAATTGAGCATTGGTAACGTAAGCACGGGGAGTTTCATCGGCAATAGTACTCATAAGGCTACGCCCCCACGAGCGGAAAGGCTTCTGATACCCCATTAGGTCGGCAAGGGTAGGGAAAAGGTCTATCTGCTGTCCTAATACTGCCGAATGCCCTTGCGGAATCAGGGTTTTATTGGCACTATAAAGAATGATAGGAATGCGATGGTGTGTTATTTTCTGTTGGTAATAAGGGTAATAATCCACAGTAGTATGGTCGGGGATAATAGCAAAAATAGTATTCTCATACCAAGCCTCTTTTTTTACAGTTTCAAAAAAGCGACTGATAGCAAAATCCGTATAGGCTACCACATTGTGCATTTCCATAGCCCCTTTGTTGAATCGCCCTTTGTGCGGTTCGGGTACTATATAAGGTTCGTGCGATGAAAGCGTAAATACCGTTGCCAAAAAAGGAACTTTCATTTTGTTGATTTCCTTTGCGAAATACTGCAAAAAAGGCTCATCGTCAATTCCCCACTTTCCGTTGTAGTAGCGGTCGTCATTGAACTCTGTTCTGCCAACATAGCGCTCGTACCCCACTTGGCGAGCAAAAGCATCAATACTCATCGAGCCATTGGTAGCCCCGTGCGCAAACAGCGTTTCGTAACCTAAGTCGCGCGCTACCCACGCTATAGAAGCCAAGCTCCGTTGCGGAGCATAAGCCGAATTTACAAAAGGTTTCTGAAAAGTAGGCATCCCAGCCGTAACTGCCGAAATACCTTCAATAGAATGCACACTATTCGAGTAGATATTACTGAAATAGAACCCCTTGCGTGCCAACGAGTCCAAAAAAGGCGTATACCCTTTGTATCCCTCAATAGGCAACCCCTCATTCAGCAATCCAAAATATTCAGCCCCCATACCTTCTAAGATGATAAGTACCACGTTAGGTTTTTCGGTTACTATCCGCTTGTATTGCTTTATCGGTTTGATATTCGCTTCAATATACTTTTCATCGGTAAAGTTATATTCTCTAAAAGTTTTATTCTTATTCATCGTTCGTATTACCGAAAAAGGCGCATTCAGCAATAAGTGCACTTGCGAAATGTCGCGTGCATATTTTCCGGCATCAATAACACTCAGCGGCACCACACCAGGGCTGAAGTTCATCCCCCTGATACCAAATACCAACACAGGCGCGAGTACTAAAATAAACACTACCGAAGTCGTAAAATAGCGCAAAGGGCGTACCACAGCCCTATGAGCAATACCTATGCGTTTATAAGCCATCACCCAAAGCACGCACAGCACTAAAAAGCACAAAAAGATGAGCCAATAGCGTACTAAAAAGCCCATAAGCAAGCCCAAAGCGTTTTCTTCGTGTTGTACCAATGCCCAATCGTTGGTAGTAAGACCTGTTTTGTTGTACGAAAAGTAAGCAATATTGATGAAATTAAGTAGAAAAGCAGGAATATTCATCAAAAAATAACACCAGAACAATACCTTTTGATACCACCCTTGCGTATTTACCTTCAAAGGAAGGATACTGAGGAAGATAAAAAGCAAATTTACATAGATAATAGCCGTAGTGTCGAACAGCAATCCGTAAAAGCACAATCTAGCCAAATCGCTAATACCATCTACGATAAGGTGCGAATGGTTGAAGCCAAAAAAAGCCAATCGAGCTAAAAAATAAGCAACATACACAAGTAACAACCTGTAGAAAAGAATTTTATACTCTTTAAAACGCATTATAATAAAGTTTAATAAACGCCGCAAAGATACGAAATTTAAATCAGTTATTAGTCATCAAAATATGGCATACATTTTGGTAAAAACAACGATACCCCTATCCGGTTTATCCCACATTCCTACACCGAACCCTGAGCGAAGGATGAGCGAAGGTTCAGCGAAGGATGAGCGAAGGTTTAGCGAAGGATAACGCACCGACTAAAGACTAAGACTATTTTAATTCACTAATTCATTAATAATTCATAATTATTTCGTACCTTTGCACCCTAAATCACAACTGTATGACGATACAAGAAATTCAAAACCAACTTATTGACGAATTTTCATTCTTTGAAGATTGGACGCAACGTTACGAATATCTCATAGAACTCGGCAAAAGCCTCCCCCTAATAGACGAAAAATACAAAACCGACCAATACCTCATCAAAGGCTGCCAAAGCCAAGTGTGGTTGCACGCCCAGTACGATGGCTCTCTGATACACTTTACTGCCGATAGCGATGCTATTATTACCAAAGGCATTGTAGCACTCTTGGTGCGTGTGTTCACAGGGCATACCCCCCAAGAAATTGCAGCAGCCGATACAGCGTTCATTGATAAAATACAACTCAAAGAGCATCTTTCGCCCACACGTGCCAACGGACTAGTAAGTATGCTTACACAAATGAAAAAATATGCACTTGATATAATTCAAAATTCAAAATTCAAAATTCAGAATTAAATAATGGTAGACACAGAAGCCTTAGGCGAAAAAATAGTAGAGGTATTGAAAGGCATTTACGACCCCGAAATACCCGTAGATATTTACGAACTCGGTCTTGTATATGACGTGTTCGTAAACGAACAAAACGATGTAAAAATACTAATGACACTCACCTCGCCCAATTGCCCCGTAGCAGAGGCGTTGCCAATGGAAGTGAAAGAAAAAGTACAAAGTATAGACGAAGTACACGAAACTATCGTTGAACTTACCTTCGACCCACCTTGGAACCAAGATATGATGAGCGAAGTGGCAAAATTAGAACTCGGATTTTTGTAACTAATAATAAATAATTTACTTATATCACTTATGAAAAAAATTTTATTTTCAGTATGCCTATTGTCAACAATGGCAATTTTCGCACAAGAAGACGGTGTAGCGCAAGACCCAACAGTGGCTCCTGCCGAAGAAGCAGCACCTGCCCCTCACTGGAGCAAAGGCGGTAATGCATCGCTAATGTTTTCGCAATCAGCATTCAACCACGATTGGACAGGTGGAGGTACTAACAACCTTGCTGCCAACCTTGCTGTAAGTTATTCACTTAACTACAAAAAAGACAAATGGGCGTGGGATAACAACCTATATATCGACTATGGTTTAACTAAATTGGAAAGCGACAAATACACTCGCAAAACCAATGACCGTTTTGAAGTCAACTCAGTAGCAGGGTACCAGCTATCCAACACTTGGTATGCCTCTTTCTTCTTCAACTTCAAAACCCAAATGGCTGATGGTTACAAATATACCACTACCGACCGCACTTGGATAAACTCACTCCTTTCACCAGGGTATATACAATTTGGTCCTGGTATGTTGTGGAAGAAAAACGACAACTTGAAAGTGAACTTAGCGCCTGCAACCTCAAAACTTACTACAGCAGCTAAACGCTGGACAGAGTTTGGAAGTTTTTATGGCGTTGAAAAAGGTAAAACATTGCGTTACGAGCTCGGTTTCTCGCTCAATGCTTACTACAAATTCGCTCCGATGGATAACGTAAGCTTTGAGAACATACTCGGTCTTTATAGCAACTATTTAGATAAACCTCAGAATATAGATATAGATTATACAGCTAATATAGTAATGTCTATCAACAAATATTTGAGTGCAAACTTTACTTTCCAAGCTATTTATGATGACAATGCAGCTAAAGCATTCCAAATACGCGAAGTATTAGGCGTAGGACTTACTTACAAACTTAAATAATAAAACGACAATATAAGAAATGCGAGCTCATTTATTGGCTCGCATTTTTTTTTACTGCGCCCCACACTTTGTCAAACTTTCAAAGTTTGACAAAGTTAATTACTCTGATAATCAATCACTTTTATTCACATTGTAGGGGCGATTGGCAAATCGCCCTCACAAAACAAAACTTTTCAGACAGCCTGTTTTTTGGTTGTATTATCAAAAAAAAGTTGTAACTTTGCCCTATAACCTGAAAAATATTATAATGAGATTACTAAAAGTTACAACCGCTATAGCCCTCTTAACGCTATTTGCGTGCCACACCACCCCCACTACTGATGCCCCCGAACCCCTTACGCCCTATGTAAACCCCTTTATAGGTACTGACGGCACTGGTAATACCTACCCTGGTGCTACAACCCCCTTTGGAATGGTACAGCTAAGCCCCGATATTGGAATCCCTGGTTGGGATAGAATTTCAGGCTATTTCTACCCCGATAGTATCATCACAGGTTTTTCGCACACACACCTTTCGGGTACAGGTGCAGGCGACCTATACGATATACTCACTATGCCCACCAATAGCAAGTTTAGCGAACGTATTGAGGCTAATAACTACAAGCCCTTTTCATATTTTCAGCACGGCACCGAAACAGCTACTGCAGGTTATTACCGCGTGCAACTCGAAAGCTATAACATAGGCGTAGAGCTTACCGCCACCCCACGTGTGGGCGTACAACGCTACACCTTCCCACAAGATAATCAGAGTGATATTACTATAGATTTGGGCTATGCTATCAACTGGGATAAGCCCACAGCTACCTACCTAAAAGTGGTAGATGATACTACGATCGAGGGGTATCGCTACTCTACAGGCTGGGCGCGCAACCAAAAAGTGTATTTTGTAACAAAGCTATCAAAACCTTTTGCGAATTATACCCTCACCCAAACCACCGAAAGCAATACTACCAACAATTCTAAAATCGTACTCCACTACGGCACTACCCAAGAGGGCGAAACCATAGTGCTAAAAACAGCACTTTCTATGCATAGCATTGCAGCTGCCTACCAGAATATGGAAGCTGAAGCCCCTCATTTTTCTTTTGACGAATACCGCGAGCAAGCACACAACCTTTGGGAACAGCAATTACAGAAAATCATCGTAAAAGGCGGCGATGACGATACGCGTACTATCTTCTATACAATGTTATACCAAACGATGCTCGCCCCCAACCTCTATTCCGATGTAAAAGCCCCTGTGCGTTACGATACTTTTTCGCTATGGGATACTTTCAGGGCAGCCCACCCTTTGTATACTATCTTGCACCCACAAACGAATGTACAATTTATCAATAGCTTTTTGGCTCATTATAAAGAAAACGGAACGCTGCCCGTTTGGAGTATGCAAGGCGGCGAAACCAATATGATGATAGGTTATCACGCAGTGCCTGTTGTAGTAGATGCCTACCTAAAAGGCTTGCCCATAGATGCTAATTTGGCTTACGAAGCCTGCAAAGCCAGTGCAATGAGCGATGAACGCGAAATAGACTTGTACAAAAAATATGGTTATATACCTTACGATTTAGACAAATCGGGCGAAAACTGGTCGGTGTCAAAAAGTTTGGAATACGCCTATGACGATTGGTGTGTGGCACAATTTGCAGCAGCCTTAGGCAAAAAAGAAGATGCGGACTATTTTGGCAAGCGAGCTGAAAACTGGCGTAATCTTTTTGATACAGAAACACTTTTCTTCCGCCCCAAAAATAGTGCAGGAAAGTTTATTACTCCTTTCAATCCGAAGGAATACACCCCTTATTTTTGTGAGAGCAACGCTTGGCACTACCGCTGGTTTGTGCCGCATAACGTTTCGGGCTTAGTAACGGCTATGGGTGGGGCGCAAGCCTTTGAAAATGCTATTGACGATATGTTTTCTTTGCGAGTAAACCCCGATGAAAAGTTGCCTATTTTTAGTACAGGAATGATAGGCCAATACGTACACGGCAATGAACCAAGCCACCACGTAGCCTATTTGTACAACTTTGGGTCGCTACCGCAAAAGGCAGCCCACCGCGCTATGCAAATTATGCGTACCCAATACCACAACAATCCCGCAGGGCATTGTGGTAATGAAGACTGCGGACAGATGTCGGCTTGGTATATCTTTTCAGCCTTAGGTTTTTATCCTGTAAATCCGGCAGACGGCAAGTTCTACTTTGGGATGCCACTCTTTTCGGAAATAACACTGAATTTAGACAATGGGAAAACCTTTGTCATCAAGAAAGAAAAAGAACAATCGGCAGGTAATGAGGTGTTTTTAAATCATAAGTTGGTAAAGGAGCGTTATATTACCTATAAGCAGCTGATGCAAGGAGGCGAGTTGCTGTTTAAGTAAGCCGATGCGGCTCGCGCCTAAATTTTATTCTTTCTATTATAGTTCGTTTTGTTTTGATTTACAATCAAATATCCCAATCAAATCTTAAAATAAAAACCAAAGCGTTAAAAAAATATTAATGAAAACTTGCAGGTTGTTAAATAAATATTAATTTTGCCGGCGATTAATTTATTTTTCTACGCATAATGAAGATGAAATATTTGATGTTATTAACCATTTGTGCTCTCTTTAGTGTTTCGCTAATGGCACAAAACAAGGTGCAAGTAACAGGTGTTGTTACTGGTAACGATGGTTTACCCTTACCAGGGGTGGGTGTAGTGGTGAAAGGCACTACACACGGCGTATCAACCGACTTTGATGGAAAATACGAAATTCAGGTAGAAGCTAATCAGCTACTTGAGTTTAGTTCGCTGGGCTATAGTACCCAAACAAAAAAAGTTGATAAGCAGAAAGGAACGCTTAAACTGGATGTTGTACTAAAAGAAGAAGCACAACAGCTTACCGAAGTGGTAGTTACTGCTTTGGGTATTAAGCGAGAAGAAAAAGCACTGAGCTACAACGTGCAACAGGTGAAATCGGAAGAACTTACGAAAGTAAAATCGCCCAACTTTGTAAATAGCCTCAATGGTAAAGTTGCGGGGATTACAATCAACAAAAGTGCTTCAGGAGCAGGAGGAGCTACCCGCGTGGTAATGCGTGGTGAAAAATCTATTGAAGGTAGCAACAACGTGCTATATGTGATAGATGGTATCCCATTATTCAATTCAAAATCAGGGGGTGATGATAGTGGTATCAAAGGTGAAGGGCGCGTAACCAGTGAGGGTATTGCCGATTTCAACCCTGATGATATTGAAAGTATTTCGGTACTTAGCGGTCCTTCAGCAGCTGCCCTTTATGGTAGTAATGCTGCCAATGGGGTTATCCTCATCAATACTAAAAAAGGTAAAGAAGGTAAAATGCAAATTACGGTGGGCAACTCAACTGAGCTTAGCCGACCTTTTATTTTGCCTAAGTTTCAGAATACCTACGGCAACCGCTCTGGCGAATTTACCAGCTGGGGTAGCAAACTTGCAACCCCCAGCAGTTATGACCCCGCTAAAGATTTTTTTGTAACAGGTACAAATATAATCAATTCGTTTACACTTACTTCGGGCAACAAAACAAATCAAACTTTTGCTTCGGCAGCCACTACCGATGCTAATGGGGTTGTACCCAACAACAGCTACCACCGCTACAACTTCAGCGTCAGGAATACTACGGCACTCTTCAAAGAAAAAGTACAGTTAGATTTGGGGGCTTCTTATATCAAACAAAAAGATATGAATATGGTATCACAAGGTGAATACTGGAACCCTATAGTAGCGGCTTATTTATACCCCAGAGGAGAAGATTTTGACAAGATAAAAACCTTTGAACGTTACGATACCAACCGCAATTTCCCTGTACAATATTGGCCTATCAGCGAAAGTGTATTTGGTAACCAAAACCCATATTGGACAGCCTACCGCAACTTGGCTTCTAATAACAAAGACCGCTTTATGTTCACCACAGGGCTTAGCTACAAAATCAACGATTGGGCAAACGTAGCGGCTCGTGCCCGTATGGATAAATCATACGTAAATTTTGAACGCAAACTTTACGCTTCGTCCAACGAAAAATTTGCAAAACCTAAAGGAGCTTACAAGTATTCTAACTACAGCGACCACCAATTCTATTCGGATATCATTGCCAATATGAACAAGACTTTCTTTGAAGATTGGAATGTAGTGCTAAACGTAGGGGGTAGCTTTTCAGATTTTAGTGCTATTGAAAGAGGTTATGAAGGCAATTTACAATTAGCCCCCAACTTGTTTTCTATACAAAACATTACCCCTTCGGAAGGTAAAATATCAGAAGGTTTTGGAGACTCTCGTCGTCGTAATGTAGCGGTATTTGGAAATGCCGAAATAGGCTACAAACGTTTTGCTTACCTTACCTTGTCAGGTCGTAACGAGTGGGATTCTCGCTTGGTAAACTCGGCTGAAGAGTCTTATTTTTACCCATCTATAGGTATGTCGGCAGTGGTATCTGAAATGGGCGAAATGCCGAAGTTTATCAATTACTTCAAGGTAAGAAGTTCATACACAGAGGTGGCTTCGCCTATAGCGTGGTCGGGTCGTACGCCTGGTACTATTACCCAAAAGATTGTAGGGGGTATCATCAAGCCCGAAGAAATCTACCCTTATTCTGACTTTAAGGCAGAGCGTACCAAATCGTATGAATTGGGGCTTAGCTTGCGCATTTTCAAACACTTCAATATAGAATCTACTTGGTATCGCTCTAATACTTACAACCAAACCTTTGTGGCAAACTTGCCCGAATCTACAGGGTATAAGTATATTTACTTGCAAGCAGGTGATGTGCAAAACAGCGGTACCGAGCTAAACGTGAGCTATAAAAACAAATTTGGCGAGCTAAACGTAATCTCATCTGTGTCATACACTCGCAACAAGAACGAAATTAAAAAAATGGTACAAAACTATCGTCACCCCTTTACCGATCAGCCTTTCAACATCAACGAGGTGAGCAAAGACAATGGTAGAACAATCCTAAAAGTGGGTGGTAGTATTAGTGATGTGTACGCTTCTAAATTCTTGAAAAAAGACAATCAAGGCTACATCAATATTCCTGAAAGTGGTGAGCTGGATATGGAGACTATCAACCCTGTATATTTAGGGCGTACTACTCCCGATTTCTTATTGGGCTGGAACAATAGTTTTTCATACAAAGGCTTTGGCTTGAGCTTCTTGCTAAGTGGTCGTTTTGGTGGTATTGTCAATTCATCTACTGAGGCTATTTTAGACCGCTTTGGGGTATCTAAAAACTCGGCTATAGCACGTGATAACGGAGGGGTAAACTTGCCAGGGCAAGGCAAATACAACGCCAAAAAATATTACGAGGCAGTAGCAACAGGCAAGAGTGAAACCGCAGGTTATTACACTTATGATGCTACCAATGTCCGTTTGCAAGAGCTCACTTTTAGTTATACTTTCCCTGCTAAGTGGTTTAAAAACTACATAGATGAGCTTACCCTATCACTCATAGGCAACAACTTGTGGATGATATACAACAAAGCACCTTTTGACCCAGAGCTTACCCCCTCTACAGCTACTTATGGGCAAGGAAATGACTACTTTATGCAACCCAGCTTGCGCAGTGTAGGTTTAAATATAAAAGCAAAATTGTAATACGATGAAAAAGAATATATTAATAAGCTCAGTACTCGGCTTGTTACTGTTATCTTGTAACAAGTTTGAAGAAATTAATACCGATGCCTTTGGCATAACAAGTGCAATGGGTAAAAAAGATGGTATTACTATTGGGGCTAAAATCACCTCACTACAAGCACAAGTAGTGCCTGTAGGTACTCAAGCCGATGGTACAGACGTAGTGAATGAATACCAAATAGCCTATCACTTGGCAGCCGACACTTGGAGTGGCTATTTTGCCCAAAACCAAGGCTGGAACAATGGTTATAACAATACTACTTACTTTTTGTTGGAAGGCTGGTACTCGGCTTCGTACAACAGCTCGTATACCAAAGTATTGCCATTGTGGAGCAGCGTAAAAACCAATGCCGAAAGCTCTAATTTTCCAGAAGCCTTTGCTTTGGCACAAATACTCAAAATCTCGGCTTGGCACAAAGCAACCGATATGTTTGGGCCTATTCCTTACAAGGAAGCTGGGAAGGGTCTTTTCCGTGTGCCTTATGACAGTCAGGAAGAGGTATACCAAGCATTTTTTGATGACCTTACCGCAGCTATAGCCGTGTTGCAAAACAAAGTAACACAAGGAGGTACTTTATTGGCAGACTACGATGCCGTATATGCAGGTAATGTAACCAAGTGGGTAAAATACGCCAATTCGCTAATGTTGCGTTTGGCGATGCGCATTCGCTTTGTAGATCCTGCAAAAGCACAACGTTATGCAGAACAGGCTATCAATCAGCCATTGGGAGTAATGACCGATAAGGCTGATGAAGCAAAAATGCAAGAAGGGGCAGGACTTAGTTTTATAAACAATATAGAAACTTTTGTCAACCAATATGGAGAGTGCCGTATGGGTTCGGCAATGTATTCTTACTTGGTGGGGTATGAAGACCCTCGCCTAATGGCGTACTTCAAGCCAAGCACAAGTCCTTATGCACAAAATGTGCCTTTTGCAGGGGCTAAATACCAAGGTATCTTGGCAGGATTAGGAGAAGGTTCTACCTATTTTGATACTTTTTCAAAGCCAAATATAGAAAAAAGTACGCCTACTTATTGGCTACGCGCATCGGAGGTGTACTTTTTAAGAGCTGAAGGGGCTTTGGCAGGTTGGAATATGGGTGATACTGCCGAAAATCTTTACCGCAAAGGGGTAGAAACTTCATTTGCAGAAAACAATATTGATATATCAAAAGTGAGTGCTTATCTTTCATCGGGTAATGAGCCTGCCGAGTTTGATACTTACTATTTTGGTAGCGCTCCTGCTCCTACCGCCGCTACTACCCAATGGGGCGGTACCGATGAACAAAAATTGGAAAAGATTATTACCCAAAAATGGATAGCCCTATACCCTAACGGACAAGAAGCTTGGACAGAATGGCGCCGTACAGGCTACCCCAAACTACACCCTGTAGACCAAAACAAAAGTGGGGGTGTAATTTCTACCGATAAAGGAGTACGCCGCTTGCCTTACCCCGAAAGCAAACTCTCTACCGAAGACAAAGCTGTTTTGGCAGGAGCGATTCGCCTATTAGGAGGCCCTAACAACGGCGGTACCAAACTATGGTGGGATAAAAAGAACTAACAAATAAAATAAATACAATTATGAAGTATATATTACTAAAAAGTATTTCGGCAGTTGTGATAGCTATGGGGCTTGCCTTAGCCTCTTGTAGCAAATGGACTGACGTAGAAGCTAAAGAAATAGACCATAACGGCGGAAAAAATACCCTTAGCGAAGCCGAACGCGATAACTATTACGCGTCTTTGCGCGCTTGGAAAAAAACAGCCGAGAACTACGGTCGCCCAGTATCTTTTGGTTGGTTTAGCAACTGGTCGCCCGAAGGCAGTGTGCGCAAAGGGTATCTTGCAGCGTTGCCTGATAGTATAGATATGGTATCGATGTGGAGTGCGCCTTTTGGCATCAGCGAGGCAAAGAAAGCCGATAAGGCTTATGTGCAAAAAGTGAAGGGTACCAAAGTATTTGCGTGCTTTATATTGCACAACATAGGTACAGGTATTACACCATCAAGCATAGCCGATAAGGTGAAAACAGATAACCCTAATGACTCGGAATCGGAAATCAACGAGAAGATAAGAAGGGCTCAAGAAGCTTATTGGGGCTATACAAGTGGCGTGAAAGGTTCGGACGACCATACCGCTGCAATAAAGAAGTATGCAAAAGCACTTTGCGATACTATTGTGAAGTATGACTATGACGGCTTGGATATAGACTGGGAGCCTAACGTTGCTGGTGATGGCGATGGTAGCTTGAAGGGATATCACGGAAGGTATCTTCACATTTTGGTAGAAGAGCTTGGCAAATATTTAGGTCCCAAAGCTACTGTAGATACAGGAAAAAGACGCTATTTATTAGTAGATGGAGAGCTTTGGTCGGTGAGCAAACAGTCAGGACCCTATTTTGACTACTTTATTTCGCAAGCCTATGGCGACTCTCATCTTGACTATCGTGAGTCGCGTGTAGCAAGAGCTTTTGAAGAATACTACAACACCAAGAAGCATATCTATACAGATAACTTCGAATCGTCATCACAATCAGGAGGAGTACTTTTGCAACAAGCGGTCTATAACTCCAGCAACGGGCCTAAAGGGGGGGTAGGTGCTTATCGTATAGATAACGACTATGACAACAAGCCCGACTATAAATGGACACGCAAGGCTATCTATTTGATGCACAAAGCTCATAAGGAATATATAAAGAATAATCCACAACCCTAAAAAGTAATTCATTATGAAATATATAAAATATTGTATAGGAATTATAGCTTTCTTAGCCCTTTACGCTTGTAAAGACAAAGAAAAAAGCTTGCTTGAACCCAAAGTGTATTTTGAAAAAGCACAACAAAAGCTAAAAGTAGGCGAAAACGTAAATTCTTACGAGTTTAATATCACAGCTCGCCTTACCGATATAACCAGCGAAAATGTAAATGTTACTTACCAAATAGGCGATGCACAAATGGTAGCCGACTATAATGCGAAGAACGAAACAAAGTACCGAATGATGCCTGCCGAAAACTTCAGCTTAGAACGCAATTCGGCTACTATCAAAAGTGGTACTATCTATGCAGAACCTTGCAAACTTGTACTGAGAAACCTTTCGGCTATAGGCGAAGGCAGTACTTATGTAGTACCCGTAACTATAGTTGATGCAAGTTTGCCCACCGTAGAGGCTAAAACTACTTTTATAGAAGTTACCAAGCCTATCGTTATCAACAAGGTAATGAATTTTAATGGTAAATTTCTTTCAATACCTATGCCTACCAATGCCAAGTTTAATTCACTTACTTATGAGGCACTGATATACGTAGATAACTTTGTACTTCTTAGTACTGTAATGGGGGCTGAAGGTAACCTAATATTGCGTTTTGGTGATACTACGGTAGATGCCGAACAAATACAGATAGCAGGTAATGTACAGTTTAACCCTGCAATGAAATTTGTTACAGGAAAATGGTATCACGTAGCTTTTGTGTTTAACGGAGCAAGCAAACTGGCTGAAATATTTGTTGATGGAGAAAAAGTAGCTGAAAAGACAGCCAGCGTAAGCAGTTTCAACCTTACAGGACCATTTTTCATAGGCTATGCCTACGACTATGACCCTAACCGTATTTGGCGAGGCAAAATGAGCGAGTGCCGCATTTGGAACGTAGCAAGAACTGCCAGCCAGCTAAAGAACAATCGCTTAGGGGTAGATCCTAATTCTGAAGGACTATTCGGTTATTGGAAACTCAATGGTACCGATAGTTACGAAAAAAATGGAGTATATTATATCAAAGACCAAAGCAAGAATAAGTTAGATGCAACTTCACGTTATGGTCGTTACAGCGGTGGAGCAGGCCCCTCTACTCAGCCAGATATAGTAAACTTGCGAGTAGATATTGCCGATTAGCGCAAGCTATAATCAATGTAATAAAAATAAGTAATCAAAAAGAGCTGATGAGCGCCCATACTCATCAGCTCTTTTTTATTTCTAAAACACTATTCCTCCAGCGAAGGTTCAGCGAACCTTGAGCGAAGGATGAGCGAAGGATA